>DASRLI010000359.1:0-15918 GCA_035648535.1 Occallatibacter sp.
GCCCACGACCTCCTTGAACGGCTGCTCAATGTCTTTGCGGATGATGAACACCAGCTTGCCGAACCCGGCCCGCATCGCGTCGTAGATCGAATAATCGATGATGGTTTCGCCACTGGGACCAACAGGCTCAATCTGCTTCAGGCCGCCGTAACGGCTGCCCATGCCGGCTGCCATGACGAGCAATGTTGGGGTTGTTGCTGGTTTCATGAACTCGGTTCCTCTCTCAGCGATGTCTCTATCGAATGGTAAAGCCCGAGGGGCAGGTTATGCATAACCCGAAAGTCTTACTCCGCCAGAAAACAGAGTGTCCCTGAGGATTCTGGTTCATCCAGGCATTCGGACCATCCTGGAATTTGGGTTTCTATGCAGGCTCTCAGGGAATGCGTGCGGCGAGTTTGGCGGCCTGGGCAGCGGCATCCTGGGGGCTAGGGAGGTTTGCATATCCCGCAATGGTTTTTCCCTTGCGAAAGATGCAGATGCCGTCCAGGTACTTCGCTGTTGCCTGAAATCCTTCGTCGCCCACTTTTACGGGGGTAGCCCCTTCGAATCGCTCCCGCAGACTCTTCAATACCGCCGCCGCGGCTTCCGGCGAGGCCTCCTGCACAATAAACGCCTGCCCCAGCTTGTACTTCTCAACATAGCCCTGCTTGAGTTCCCGCAGCCCCAGTACGCTCTCCGGGATCATCCGGGGAAAGGCGAGGTCTTCCTTCGCAAACCACTCCAGCACCGCCGGAGGAGTCTCCCGGCCTTCAATCGATCCCAACATCCTGGCCACAAAGGCCTGCATCGTCGCCGTGTCGTCGCTGTCCGGGTTGGTCGCCACCTCCACCAGTTCCACGTAGTACTTTCCCTTGGCGAAGGTGGCGCTCTGTTTCTGCACCTGGCCACCCATCCCAATTTTTGCTACCGGCAGGCTGGGATCGAGGTTGGCGGCGAACATGCCGTAAGCCGAGTCGGCATCGCCCATCTCCGAGACGTCGATATCCAGCGTGTTTGCGCCCGACGCGCAGGTAATCCCCTGCATGCGCACGAAGCCAAAGCTCAGATAGCCTTCTGCGCCTCCATCCTTATACTCAAAGAGATTGTCGGCCACATATTGACGCTTTGCTCCGGAAGGTTCCCAGCCGGGCAAGAAATGGCAGTTCAAGTAATCCTGTGCGCTGGCTGTCCCGGTGGCCAAAAGGACGGTCAGCGCCAATCTGGCAGCCCTCATGCAAACAGCTCCTGGGCCCGCGCCACCCGGTCTGATACCTGCACCCCGTGTGGACATTGCACCGTGCACTCGGCACAGTCGCCGCAGCGGACGGCAGCGTGTTCAGCGGCCAGTTCCGTAAATCTCTCCCGTCCCAATGCAAACTGTCCATACCCATCTGCATATGTAAGAAAACGAAGCACATCGGCAACAGGAAGGCCCTTTTGGCAGGCGCCATCGCACTGTCCGCACATGCGGCAGTAGACGGGCCGGATCATCTCCAGATGCGCTGCCAGAATCTTCTGGTCGCCGGCGGAGAGCGGGTTCCCCATCGCCTTCAGGTTTTCTTCCAACTGGTCGTTATCCGTCATGCTGGGAATCGTGGTCGCCACATTCGGATTGTTGACTACCCATTTCAGTGCCGCCAGCAAGGCGCCCGGCTGGGTCAACTTCTGATACAAGGGATCGCTTGGCTTAGCCCGGCGAACTCCGCCCGCCATCACCTTCATCGCTACCACGCCAATGCCCGCCTTGGCTGCCGTTGCAATCGCCTGCTCCATCCCGGCGTCCATTGAAAAGTTATAGGCCGCCAGCACCACGTCGAATAGGCCCTTCTGCGCCATCCAGGGCAGCAGTTCCTTCTGTCCGCTGTGCGTGCTTATGCCGGCAAAACGGATCTTGCCCTGTTGCTTGGCAAGCTGTTGCGCTTCAATCATGTCGTCGTGAACGTCGGCCGGGCTGTCCTTGCCATGCAGATACCAAATATCGATGTAATCCGTGTTCAGCTCGCGCAGGCTCTGTTCAAGATGCTGCTGCATCCCCGCCTTGTCCGGCGCGTGTGTCTTGGTCGAAAGCACAACCTGCTTCCGCTTCGTCCCCAGCGCCGCGCCCACCATGCGCTCATTGTTGCCGTGCGAATAGCCGCGCGCAGTATCGAAGTAGTTGATTCCGGCGTCCGCTGCGCGCTCAATCACGCTGCCGTCCGACGTAATCATGCAGCCGAATCCGACCGTGGTCACCTTGAGCCCCGTCCGGCCCAACACTTTGTAGTCGAGTTTCACCGGGGAGCTGGCAGTTTCCGCAGCGGCCGTCCCCGTTGGCTTCCAGAACCCAAGCTTCGAGCTTGCCCCTGCAACGGGCACCATCAATCCAGCTGATAAAAAGTCGCGGCGAGACGTCTTGGGCGCCATTGCACTACCTCCCTTTTCCAGAAAACGGTCCCATCATAAACCCTTCCCGTATCCAGTCAATAGGGTGCAGATCACACTGCCAGTGAGCGTCAGAAATGACTGGGCATTGGTGCCGGGCCCTGGCAGCCAAATTAAACTGACGCAGGGAGTAGATATGAAACTTGGCCTGGGTCTCTACCGGCACATGCTGAACGACGAATACTACTCGTTCGCGGTTCAGGCTGGATGCACGCACGTGATCGTTCACCTGGTGGACTACTTCAAACAGGGCGAGGCCAACCCCTCCCGGAACCAGCCCACCGGCAGCAAAGACAAGCCCTGGGGCGTTGCCGGCGATCCTGACAAGCTCTGGACTGCCGATGAGTTGATCCGGTTGCGCAAACAAGTCGAGGCCGCAGGCCTGAAACTCGAAGCCATCGAGAATCTCGATCCCGCCCACTGGCACGACATCTTGCTCGATGGGCCCAAGCGTGCTCTCCACATTCGCAACGTCCAAGCCATCCTCAGGGCCATGGGCGAGGCCGGAATCGGCACCCTCGGGTACAACTTCTCCATCGCCGGCGTCGGCGGCCGCGTGAGTGGGCCCTTTGCCCGCGGCGGCGCGGAGTCGGTTGGCATGGATGGGCCCGTCGACACGCCTGTACCCAACGGCACGGTCTGGAACATGATCTACGACCAGAACGCACCCGAGGGCTGGCTGCCCTCTATCTCGCACGACGTGCTTTGGAGCCGCCTGCAGCGCTTCCTTGAAGAAGTCCTGCCCTTTGCCGAGCAGGCCGGAGTCCGTCTCGCACTCCATCCCGACGATCCGCCCACGCCCACAATGCGCCGCCAACCCCGCCTCGTCTATCAGCAGGCCATGTATCAGCGCGTCATCGACATCTCCCCCAGTCCCAGCAATATGCTCGAGTTTTGCCTCGGCACGCTCGCCGAGATGTCCGAGGGCAACCTATACGACACGGTCGAGCAGTACAGCGCCCAGAAGCGCCTCGCCTACGTCCACTTCCGCAACGTCAGCGGCAAGGTGCCCCACTACCACGAGACCTTCATCGACGATGGCGACGTCGATATGCTCCGCATCATGGCCATCCTCTACAAAAACAAATTCGACGGCGTGATGATCCCTGACCACAGCCCGCAGATGTCCTGCACGGCTCCCTGGCATGCCGGGATGGCGCACACACTGGGCTTCATGCGCGCCGCAATCATGGCCCTTGAACGTGGCTTCACCATCTGACCCGCTAGATCTCCGAACGTTTGTTCCTAGGTCAGCTCCGTGCCCCATCCTTTCGCGTTTTTCCTCGCAAAAGGGTGGGAAAGCGTGAGCCCCAATGTACGAAATCCCGCGCCCAGAGACTCGCCGATATCCCCGTCCTTTATCATCGATAAAGAGCCGCGGCGCGCACCATCCGCCCCAACCGGAAAGGACAAATTCCCCTGATTCTTGAAAAATTCAATCTGAAAGGCAAGACAGCACTGGTCACCGGGTCGTCGCGCGGCCTCGGTGCTGCCATTGCCATCGCGCTGGCCGAAGCCGGGGCCAACGTTGCCGTCCACGGTTCCGTTCACGCGCCCAAAGCCACGCAAAAACTCGTCGCGAAAACCGGCGTCGAAAGCATCGCGCTGGCCGGCGATGTGGGCGATGCCGCCGTCTGCACGCGCCTGGTTGAGGAAACCGTCAAGCACTTCGGCACCATAGACATTCTCGTCAACAACGCCGGCATCATCCGCCGCTCGCCCGCTGTCGATCACTCCGAAGAAGACTGGAAGGCGATCATCGACATCAACCTGTCCAGCGTCTTTCGCCTCACCCAGCACGCCGGCCGCCACATGCTCGCCAAAGGCTACGGCAAGATCATCAACATCGCATCGCTTCTGACCTTCCAGGGCGGCATCATGGTGCCTTCTTACGCCGCGGCCAAGGGAGGCGTTGGGCAACTCACCAAAGCCTTCGCCAATGAGTGGGCCTCCAAGGGCGTCAACGTAAACGCCATCGCGCCCGGATACTTCGCCACCGACAATACTGAGGCTTTGCAGAACAATCCCGAGCGAGCCCGCCAAATCCTCGATCGGATTCCGGCCGGACGCTGGGGAAACCCTGAAGACCTCGCCGGCGCCGCAGTCTTTCTCGCCTCCGCAGCCAGCAACTACATCCACGGCCATGTGCTCGTAGTCGACGGCGGCTGGCTCAACCGCTAACGAGTTTGAAGCGCTGAGGGCTGACAGCCCACAAATGCTCCGTGCCCCATCCTTTCGCCTTTTTTCTGGCGAAAGGGTGGGAGGCCAATAATCTCCATCGGCACGATTCAAATAGGAGAAGGTATGACAGGCAGTGGAGTAGTTTACACAGCAACCGACGCAACACCGGTGTCAACGCCCGAGCCCGGAATGTTGCGCCAGGTCCTCGCCTACAACCCGCACCTGATGATGGTCCGCCACAACTTCACAAAGGGATGGGTCGGCGCCCGGCACAGCCATCCTCATCACCAGATGGTCTACATCGTCAGCGGCCACATCGTCTTCGAAGCCGAAGGCAAGAAGTGGAACCTCCGCGCCGGAGACAGCGTCGTCGTCGACGGCGACCTCGACCACCAGGCTTCCGCCCTCGAAGACTCCGAAGTGCTGGATATCTTCACGCCCTACCGCGAAGACTACGCGTAAACTGGCTAGCGGGAATCCTGGGAAGAGGGGAAGCACCATGAAAATGCGGTGGTTTTTGATCCTGGCGTTGGTAGCGCTCTGCGCCTGTCCTTTCCGTTCGATTGCGGAAGCTGCGCAAACCAGCCAGATTACCGGCATTGCGCACATTGCTTATCGAGCCAGCGATCTCGACAAGGAAGTTGCCTTCCTTGCCAAGCTAGGCTACGAACAGTCCTTCGGCTTTACCAATGCCGCTGGCAAAACCACTGAAGTCTTCGTCAAGGTCAATGACCGGCAGTTCATTGAGATCTATCCGCAGACCGATCCTTCCGAACCCCTGGGCTGGATGCACGTCTGCTACGAGTCCGGCGACATCAACGCGCTTTACACAGCCCTCACCGCTCACGGACTCAAACCGACAGAAGTCAGAAAGGCCGGCGCGGGCAACCTGCTCACAACGATGAAAGACCCCGATGACCGCGTTACCGAGTTCACGCAGTACATGCCCGGCTCGCGCCACACTCTTGATAAGGGGCTGCATCTCGGCGAGCACCGCATCTCCGAAGAGATGCTCGGCTTTTCACTACCGGTTCCCGATCTTGAAGCCGCCAAAAAGTTCTACGTCGCGGGCATGGGATTTGAAGCGCGCGACGGCCGTCGGGGTTTGCGCATGAGCATCTCCAGCGTCCCCGACATGCGGATTGATATTCGTAAAGCCGCCGCCGGCGCCAGCCCTGAAACCATTTTCCGTGTGTCCGATACCGCAGCCGCAATGCAGAAGCTGCAAGCCCTCGGACTCACCGTGAGGCAAGATAGAAATCGTGTTCTGGTCAACGATCCTGACGGAAATGTCTTTGCTTTTGTCGCGCCGCGCACTCGCTGAGTTGTCGGCGACTCGTCACAGACTTTCGGCGCCGGCCTATCGCCCTTAGCGTGGCCGATAGCCAGGTTCAATGCCTGTCGGCAGACCCTACAGAGAAACCAGAGTTACTATACCCCGAAGGCATAGGCCTCAAGTCGACGCGACCACCAGGGAGCGGCGACCCCGCAAATGGCTCAACAGGGCACACCAACTCTGGTTTCGCTCTAGCTGTGGACCGCGCGCGCTTCGATAGCCTTTTCCTGCTCGAGCAGTTCGGCCAGCGCCTTCTCCGGGCAGATGTGATGCACTTCCACCCGAGCCAGCTCTTTCTCTGTCTCTAGGCAGGAGGCGACTGTCATGAAACAGTCGAGGCAGCGCGTGTTGAAGCTGCCGTTGTCGTTCTGGGTGCGGCTATACATTGGACTTTGGGACCACTCCAGATATCAAACGATGTTAGGCCCCGTCGTGTTTCTTTGTCGTGATTCGCATCACCCGCCGTTGTGATGCTTGCCCCCGTCTCTCGCTGCCACGTACTTGGCACTTTCTCCACGAGAGAATTTCTCATATCGTTAGTCCCGGATTGGGATTTCGCCGCAGCTGCCAGCACGGGCTCTCCCCTCCCTGCGAAAACAGAGACACAGAACACGGCACGTCGAGGGTGCCCAGGTAGTCGTACTCCGTTTTGCGGCCCTTGAGCGGAATTGCAACGTAGCGGTTGACGGTTACTTTGGACTGCGGCGCTCCGCGCAGGCGGTAGACCGCCCAATCGCCTCCGTAAACGGCCACAAACACGGCCGCAACCACAACCGCCGCGCGGAACAGCCAACGCATCAGGAATCGAATCAATGTTCAGCCTTTTCACTTAACCGCACGCAGATGATTGAAATCCAAGTCTAACGGACATCGAGCGGCGCAACAGGTGCCGGCCGCGGCGCGCCCTCCGGCATTACCAGCTTTTGCGGTGCGCAGCAGGCGCGCTCCAACTTGGCGAGGTCGGCTTGCATCTGCCTGTCGCTGCCCATGGAGCCCAGCACCGCGGCAAGGATGGACGCGGAGGCCTCATCTGCCGGGGGCACAATGCGGTAGTGCATCCACTTGCCCTCGCGCCGCGCCGCCACAATTCCGCCTTTGCGCAGATAGGCGAGATGCCGCGATACCTTCGGCTGTCCCTGCCGCAAAATCTCTACAAAATAGCAGACGCACACCTCGCGCCCGCTCATCAGGTTCAGAAGACGCAGCCGAGTGGTGTCGGCCAGCGCCGCAAACAGGCCGGCCAGGCTTGCCGATTTGGAGCCCGAGGACATGGGTCTATTATATACGTGTTGACAAATATGTGAGTATTTAATATATTTGCTAAAGCGAATATGAGGCGCTGAATATGAGTACCGAAATCATCGTCGAAAAGTCAGCAAAGGAAACAGCCCAGAAATCAGTACAGGAAACAGTCCAGGCCAAATACGGAGCCGCGGCCCGCCAGGTGAGCCAGACAAGCACAGCCGCCTGCTGCAACTCCGCGTTCACCTGTTGCGACCCCATTACCGGCAACCTCTACAACGAAGCAGAGAAAGGCGCGCTGCCCGCCAAGGCCGTACAGGCTTCGCTTGGCTGCGGCAATCCCACCGCGCTTATTGAACTCAAGGCCGGGGAGACGGTTCTCGACCTGGGCTCCGGCGGCGGCATCGACGTGCTGCTCTCGGCCAGGCGCGTAGGGCCGACCGGCAAGGCTTACGGCCTCGACATGACCGATGACATGCTCGCGCTGGCCCGCGAAAATCAGCGCCAGGCGGGCGTCGAGAATGTCGAGTTCCTCAAGGGCGAAATCGAGAACATTCCTCTGCCCGACGCCTCGGTCGACGTCATCATCTCCAACTGCGTCATCAATCTCTCCGCCGACAAGGATCGTGTGCTCCGCGAGGCCTTCCGCGTGCTCAAGCCCGGTGGCCGCTTTGCCGTATCGGACGTCGTTGCCCGCGGCGAAGTGCCCGACGAAGTGCGCCAGAGCATGATGCTGTGGGTAGGCTGCATCGCCGGCGCGTTGGAAGAGAACGACTACACCGCCAAGCTCGCGAAGGCCGGCTTCACGTCAATCTCGGTCGAGCCCACCCGCATCTACAACATCGAAGATGCGCGCCGCTTCCTTGAGGACTCCGGTGTTGATGTGGACGCCATCGCCAAGCAGGCCGACGGCAAGCTGATGAGTGCCTTCGTCCGCGCCACCAAGCCTGCTGCCGAACCTGCCGCACCCTGTTGCGGTCCATCGTGCTGCTGCAACTGAATCCAGCCCGATCCAGAACTCCCGTGCCCCATCCTTCTGAGCGGAGCGCAGCGAAGTCGAAGAACCTGCTTCTTGACTCCTCTGGCGAAAGGGTGGGAAGCCAAAAACGATAGTCGTCACCCATGATTGAGAGCAGAATTCATGCCCAAGCCATACAACGTCCTCATCCTGTGCACCGGAAACTCCGCGCGCAGCATCATCGGCGAGGCGCTCTTCAATACGATGGGCGCCGGCCGCTTCAAGGCCTATAGCGCGGGCAGCCATCCCACGGGCCGCGTGAATCCCTTCGCCATTGAGCAGGTGCGGGCGCTGGGCTACCCGGTCGAAAACCTGCGCAGCAAAAGCTGGGACGAGTTCGCCGCCCCCGGCGCGCCGCAGCTGGACTTCGTAATTACGGTCTGCGACAACGCTGCCGGCGAAACGTGCCCGCTATGGCCCGGCCAGCCCATCACTGCGCACTGGGGCTTTCCCGATCCCGCTGCGGTCAAAGGTACCGACGACGAGAAGCGCGCGGCCTTCGCACAGATTCTGCGCCAGATGCGCAATCGCGTTCAGCTCTTCCTCAGCCTGCCTCTGGAAACACTCGACAGTCTGGCAATTGAAAAGAAGATGCGCAACCTCGGAAAGCAACCTCTTTAAAGGAGCCGCTCCATGGAGTCAGATCCACAAATCTGCTGCCCAATACCGATGCCGGGGCCCGCTTCACACCTGTCGTTTATCGATCGCTTTCTGACGCTTTGGATTTTTCTCGCCATGGCGCTTGGCGTCGTGCTCGGCCGCTTTGTGCCCACCGTGCCAGCTTTCTTTCAGCGCTTCCAGGCGGGCACCACCAACATTCCCATCGCGGTTGGCCTGATCCTCATGATGTATCCGCCGCTCGCCAAGGTGCAGTACGAGCGCTTGGGCGAGGTCTTTCGCAATCGCAAGGTGCTCGGCCTCTCCCTGTTGCAGAACTGGGTCATCGGCCCGGTGCTGATGTTTGTGCTCGCCGTCGTCTTTCTGCGTGGATACCCGGAATACAGAACCGGACTCATCCTCATCGGCCTGGCTCGTTGCATCGCCATGGTGATTGTGTGGAATGAACTGGCGCGCGGCGACACAGATTACGCTGCCGGCCTGGTCGCCTTCAACAGCGTCTTCCAGGTGCTCTTCTACAGCGTCTACGCATGGTTCTTTCTCGCCGTCCTGCCCCCGCTTGTCGGCTTGAAGGGCGTGGTCGTAGACATTCGCATGAGCCAGATTGCCCAAAGCGTCTTCATCTATCTCGGTATTCCGTTTCTGGCAGGCATGCTCACGCGCTTTCTACTACTCAAGGCCAAAGGGCGCGCCTGGTATCAGACCCGCTTCATCCCCGCCATCAGCCCGCTAACGCTCGCCGCACTGCTCTTTACCATCGTCGTCATGTTCAGCCTCAAGGGGAACCTGATTGTCCAACTGCCTTTCGACGTGCTGCGTATTGCAGTGCCGCTGCTCATTTACTTCGTCGTCATGTTCTTCGTCAGCTTCTGGATGGGCCGCAAGGTGGGCGCAGACTACTCCAAGACGGCAACGCTTTCATTCACAGCCGCCAGCAACAACTTCGAGCTGGCCATCGCGGTGGCAGTCGCCGTCTTCGGCCTCAACTCCGGAGCAGCTTTTGCCGCCGTCATCGGCCCGCTCGTTGAGGTGCCCGCACTTATCCTGTTGGTGCAGGTTTCGCTCCGCTTGCAGAGCCGATGGTTCTCCAACGGTGCCGCTGCGCCACTGCAAGCCCCAGCGCCATAGAAGCAAAGAGGGCCAGCCGCAAGCGGCTGGCCCTCATGTTCGTATACAAATTCTTTGCGCGCTAAAACTTCACACTTGCCGCTCGCGGCGAAATTCCGCTCAACTCCGCGGCGCGCGCTTCTGCGTAGGCCGCGGCTCCCATCAGCGCAGTGCGGCTCTCCAGAATCACCCTCACCGGCGTATTCACCAGCAACTGGCTCAGCCGCCCCTTGTCGGTGAAGGCCTTCATGAAGGTGCCGTCTTTCAGCTTTTCCAGGATGCGCGGCGCAATGCCGCCGCCCACGTAAAGCCCGCCGACCGACAGAATTTTCAGCGCCAGGTTGCCCGCCTCAGCACCGTAGGCCGAGACGAACATATCCATCGCCTTCTCGCAGATCTCGCTCTTTGCCGCCAACGCCATCTCGGTAATCACGGCGTTCGGATCCTCTACCGCCATGCGCTCCGCAAGCGAGGCAGGTTCTTCAATTCCCCGCACCTCGCGCAGGAATTCATAGCAATTGGTCAGGCCCTGTCCGCTCACCACCCGCTCCGTGCTGATGCGTCCGTTGTACTTCTGCTTCAAAAAGCGCAGCAGGTCGATCTCGTCCTCATTGCGCGGCGCATAGTCCGAATGCCCTCCCTCTGAAGGGTAGGGAACGTAGTTGCGGCCATCCCAGATCATGAAGGCCTCGCCCAGGCCTGTCCCCGCGGAAATCAAAGCGCGGTTCCCGATCTGGCGTGCATCGCCTTCGCTCAGCGTGTAAATCTGGTCGGCGCCCAGCTCGGCAATTCCGTAACCGTTGGCCTGCAGATCATTGATCAGGAATACATAATCGATCTTCAGGTGAGCCGCCAGTTCGCGGCTGTCAAGCGTCCACGGCAGGTTGGTCAGGCGCAGCCGCCCATCGCGCACCGGTCCCGGAACGCCGAAACACGCCGCGGTCACCTTCTCCGAGACGATAAACTCTTTTACGATTTCCTCCAGCCCCGAGTACTCCTTGGCTGGATACTGCTTATCGCGGGCGTGCCTAAGGTTGCCATCGATAAAGTCGTACAGCGCCAAATTGACCTTGGTGCCGCCTACATCCCCCGCCAGAATCATCCTTCCCTCTCTAAAAAACCGCAGCCTTCTTCATCTGATCCAGGCAGCTGTGCCGCTGCGCTCTTATCCAAGAACAATGTAAGTATACCGCTCGCAGGCCAGATCAACTGGCTTGGGAGCCGGTCCACGTCGCGGGTTCCGGTAAGCACCTCGTTTAGAATCTGTGCCTTATCGGACCCATCTACGAGGAAGAAGACTGAGTTGGCGCGATTGATCACCGGCCAGGTAAGCGTGATCCGCCAAGTGTCTTTCTGGGCAACATGGTTGGCCGTAACCAGCCGGCCCATCTCGTGCAATGCCGGTGTGTGCGGAAAAAGAGACGCAGTGTGGCCATCCGGGCCCATCCCCAGCGCTATCAGATCGAAGCGTGGAAGCTCGGCCCCCTCCAGTCGAAAACTGTTCCGCAATTCCGACTCGTAACGCGACGCAGCCTGTTCCGGGTCCAACTCCCCCTCCATGCGGTGAATCTGCTCCGGCCGCAGCGGAACCCGGTCCAACAGGGCCTCCCGCGTCATGCGATAGTTGCTCTCCTGGTCGTCCGGAGGAACGCAGCGCTCATCCACCCAGTAAAGGTCCAGTTTGTCCCATTGCATGCGCGCTCGCCAGGGCTGGCCAGGGTCGCCGAGCAGCTCAAAGGCCGCTTTGGGTGTCGAGCCGCCGCTGATAGCGATCCGCGCCCGTCCCTGTGCATCCACTGCCTCATCGGCCATTTCCACAAAGTACTGTGCCGCTCGCCGAGCCAGCGCTGCCGCGTCAGGCTCCACGTAGTAGATGATCCTTAGCTTTCTGGCCATCGATTACAACTCCCCTTTCTAAGGTACACGGGAGGCGTGTTAACCGGGTTTCTTCATTTCTTTGTTACGGCGATCGTGCCGCCGGTATCAACAACAAAGATGTGCTTTCCCGCGCCAATGTATTCAGGCATAGCGGGCTTGCGGTTCAGCACGTAGAGAACATCAGTGTCTTCGGGAACATCGGACAGAATATGTACATGGTATCCGGCGACCGCATGCTCCTCGGGTTTGGATTCCATGTCAAGGATGGTCTTGTGCAACTGCCGAGTTTCAATGATCTGCTTGCCGTCTGCGGAGATGGTATAACGCACATCGCCGCCAAGAGGCCAGATCGTGTCTTTCACCTGGGCGGGATAGAGATAAACGTAAAAACTACCTCCGGGAGCGGGAAGAATCGCGCTGTTGTAGGGGCGATCAGCCCTGGGGAAACTACCTAAAGCAAGCTCAATAGCCCGTTCCACCGGGACCAAATCATCGGGGCCTTCCCAAGGAGGATCGCGCCTGTGGGCCACGAACTTTCCTGGTTCTCCCGACTCCATTGCCTCATAGGCCACCAACAGCCGATCGTGCAGGGCATTCCACTTCGGAAATGTGACCATCCATCCTTTGGGCGTCTTCGTGCAGACGTAATGGGTCAATCCACTTGTGTCGGGATGCAACGCAAAGAAAGCGTCAGTTCCGTGCCATGCGGCCTGGTCATAGTCGTAGAGTGCGCGACCGCGCTCCGTTACGCCGGCCAAATAGGCTTTCAGGTCCTTATCCTTTGTTTGTCCCGACGCTCGACTTCCCATTACGAAAAGACATACTGCCAAAATGATCGCGAATCGCGGCATGAATGGCTCCCTGAACCGGGCCTGTCTACACCCAATCCCAATGTGCCCGGGCAGGTGGACCTGAGCCCAACAATTTGTTCGTGGGAATCATACCCCGTTTCGCCCCATCGCGAATGTGAGCTCGAACGCAAATCCAGGGCTTTCGGACTGCCGTTCAGAGCGAAAGAGAAGACTCTTCTGTGGCAATTGGTCGTGAGGAAGGCCCTACCGCCCCAGGTATGCCCGATACTGCGTCTCCAGCACTCCGGCGGCGCGCGCCAGGGCCAGCTTCGACAAGTTGTACTGGTAGAGGCTCTCCACAAGGTTGCTCTCGGCGGAGGCAAGCGTGGCCTGCGCCGTCACCAGCGGCAAATTGTCATCCACGCCGGCATTCACGCGATCGGTTTCGTCGCCCAGGGCGCGAGTGGTCAACTCCACGTTCGACCGCGCCACCTGTACCAGCTTCGTTGTAGCGCTCACGTCCAGCAGCGCCGCGCGTACCTGCTCGTCAATGTGGTTGCGGAGGTCGGCGAGTTGGGCGTTCACTGCCTGCATCTGGGCTCGGGATGCCTCCTCATCGCCGCGCAGACTAGCCTCGCGGAACAGCGGCACGCTCAAAGTGCCCATGGCGACGAAGTTGCCGTGAGTTCCCGCGCCATTCACCGTGCTGGTGCCATAGTAGCTGTTGAATTGCAGGCTAGGCAGCCGCTGGCTGCGATAGGCGGCATGGATGGCCTTGTACTCCACCACCTGGTTCTGCAGGTTCTGGTAGTCCTGGCGATTCTTGTACGCTACGGCCCGCACTTCTTCCGGTGTTTGCTCAGCCAGATCGCTGAAAGGCGCGGGGTCAGTCAGCACTATCTTCTGGCCGGGATCGATGCCGATCTCGCGCTTCAGCAGGATCAGGTCCTTTTCGAGGTCATTCTGCGCGTAGAGCAGCGCCTGCTGCTGGGCCTGCAACTGGACCTTCGCCCGCAGTTCCTCCAGGTTTGACACTGTCCCAGCCTCGTGCGCGGCGTGGGCATGATCCAGCAGAACCTGCCCCTGCGCCACCAGTGCCGCGGCATCGTCCACCTCGCTGGAGGCGGCAATGGCGTGCAGATAAGCGGTCGCCACCTGCTGCACCACCTCGCCCCGAGCCGTCATTTTTGCAAAATAGGCCGCTCTCTCCGCCGCTCCCGCCGCTCTCCATCCGGCGATTGCGGGGCCTGAAAAGAGCGTCTGGCTGAAGTGGACCTGTCCCTCTGTGAGGTCGTCTTTTGTGATCAGCGAAATTCCCGTCGGCATTTGCCCGCCCGGAAACAGCCCGGCAAACTTCTTGATCACGCCCGGCCCAAAGCCCTGCGCCGCAAGATCGTGTTGGTAGACGCCAGTGTCTCCCGTGAGCGTGATAGTGGGCAGAAACTCCTGCAGCGCTTCGTTTCTTTCCCCGTGGAGCGCCTTTTCGCCGTTCTCCGCCACTTTCAGGCCGAGGTTGTTTTCAAAGCCGCGGCGCACTGCGTCGTCCAGCGAGAGCTTCAGGGGTTCGTTGCTGAGCGGCTGCGTGGTAACGCTGCCGAAATAGGGGTTGGCTGCAGAGCTGGGATTCGGAGCTTGCGCCAGCACAGCCACTCCCGCGCCGGCCAGAAATACTGCGGCGCAAAAAACCGGCCCCACCCCGCGCCGGAGCACAAGATTTCTCCCAATGTTCACTAACATCATTCTCTCAGATGTCCCAAAGGGCGCCGGGATTCAGCCGGAACCCGTGATTCAGCGGTCAAAAAGCTCCGATTTCACGGTTTTTCCGTCGGATGAATCCAGATTGCGTTTCCGCCCCCTGAAACCATGTGCACGTCCAGCACGGTATTCCGGTCGACGGGCTGCTTTGACAGGGTGGTATGCGTGGCTTCCACCGCCGCATCGGGCGCGTCCGCGTAGATTTCCGCCACATAGTTGCCTGCGCCCAGAAAGCTCAGCGGAACCTTTACATCGCGTTGATCCCAGTTGGTCAGCGAGCCCACATACCAGTCGTTGCCGCTCCGGCGCGCCAGCGAAATCCATTCCATCGGTCTTCCGCCGACCGCGTGCACTTCGTCCCACGTGGCCGGAACCCGCTTGATGAAGTCGAACTCTTTCTGTCCCGCGTAATGTTCCGGATAGTCAGACACCATCTGAAACTCGCCTTCGAAGACGACATACAACGCCAGCTCTTGCGCCCGCGTTCCCAACCCCATGGGCATAAAGTTCCGCGCAACAAAGTTCTCGCGATTGCTGTTGCCGAAGGCTCCCGGTGTGTAATCCATGGGCCCGGCCAGCATGCGCGTGAAGGGCAGTGTGACATTGTGCGTCGGGCCGGTCCGGGAACTCCATTTCAGATACTCCTTGCCCATCACGCTTTCCCGCGTAATCAGGTTCGGATAGGTCCGGCGCAATCCGTCCGGCTTGTATGCGCCGTGAAAATCGATCATCAGATGATGTGCGGCCGCTGCTTCCACCACGCGATGATAAAAGCCCACCATCCACTGGTCATCACGGTTCATGAAGTCGATCTTCACGCCCGCGATGCCCCACTTTTCGAAAAGCGGAAAGGCCTGGTCCATATATTTGTCCACGGAGGTCCAGTGCGACCACAGCCACAGCCTGACGTGCTTCTCTTTCGCGTAGCGCAGCAACTCCGGCATATCGACGTCCGGCGTCACCTTTGTGATGTCGGCAAGCGCCGAATAATCCTGCGGGCCGCTACGATTCGCCATCGCCCAACCAGCATCGATCAGCATGTAGGGAAATCCCGATGCCGAGGCGAAGTCGATGTAGTGCTTCATGGTCGCGGTGTTCATGCCGGTCTTGAAGCTCACGCTTGGCGCGGCCTCGCCCGACCACCAGTCCCACGCTGACTTGCCGGCCTGAATCCACGATGTATCCGCAATCTTCGACGGCGGATTCAGATTGAGAATAATGTTGGACTCGATCAGCTTCCCTGGCTCATCGCCAATCATGAACACGCGCCACGGGCTGTTGAACGGCGTCGAGGTCTCTACGGCCATGCCCGGCGCGGGCTTGCCTGCCCCACTCACGTGCGGCGACAGATCCGCCCTTATGTTCCGAGAACCGAACTTGCTGTCCTTGCGCAGATACATGCCCGCATAGTTGTCGATGTTGGCCTCGGTAATTGCGACCCAGCCGATACCCGGCTCCTCGGCCAGGAAGGGTAGCCCGATAAGCCAGTCGGAGTGCAGCCCACTCACTTCCCGCAGTTGATACGTGTCTTCATAGGACGACTGGTATCCCTCCAGAATCAGTGGGTACGTGGCTGCATCCTTGGCGTACGC
>DASRLI010000360.1:0-8933 GCA_035648535.1 Occallatibacter sp.
GAAGCGGAGAATGAGTGCAGCCGCACGGAAGCGTATCGCAGCGGCACAGAAGAAGCGTTGGGCGGCGATTAAGGCCGCTAAAGAGACCGCGAAGGTTCCCGCCAAGAAGGTGGCAAAGAAGGTTCAGGCGAAGAGGGCAGCCGCGCACCATCCATGACCGCCGCGTGGATGCATGTAGTCGGCTACAAGAATATTGACGCTGCCATCGAAGAAATCAGGAAGGTGCGGCCAACCACATACGGGACGACCTGAACCTCGCGTCGGAATCTTCTGGCTCGTTGATATGCGCCTAGTCATTGACACAACGCCACTCAGCGAAGCTGGCGACTACGGCGACTTCAAGATTCATGATGGCGACCACGTGACCCTGTGGACGGAGATGGAACGGCGTGGAGAAGTGCTACGGGGCTCGGCTTACGAAGAGTCCCCGCGTGGGCGGGTCAACTTCAATATCAAGACCCAGCGGTTCAACCTGTACGCAGATGCGTGCATTCTCCGGAAGAAGAATGTCGTGAGAAAACTGATGTCGGCCATGCACTTGCCTGACGACACCGCACTGTCCACGGACGCACATTATCGCTGCTCCCGCTGTCTCGCGGGAAAGCGGCTGTAGGGTCAACCACAAAGCAGTGTGAAGGAGCATCTCCAATGAAGAAGTGTGCGATTTACGCCCGAGTAAGCACCACAGACCAGCGCGTGGATATCTGAGGCCCATTCGGGTCGTTTGTCTATGGCCACTTAGAGTGATTTATCTACCCCGAATGTCGTGCTCTAATTCTTGTCGGGTAGTGCTATTTATCAATGAAGCGCGACACGTAGGCGTGGCGTTTCAAGGTCGTTAAATCGGGGAAAAGTTGAATAAAGTCTTGTTGGCATCACTCGCATTGGCCGCGTCCCTTGCAATAACCCCATTTGCTTTGGCTGACACCTTTGGAAACAAACCCAGTGATTCAAGAGTCACAGCCAATCCCGCCTCAGATAGAGGACATTCGGGCGTTGCAAATGGTACCGGTCTTTCTGCGAGCTACATGGGGAACAACGGGATGCCAAGTACGTTTGGCCCAACCGAGTCTGAGGTGTTCAACACGGGCTCTGACACCAAGAGCCTCGTGCTTTCCAGGGATGGTGGATTCCTGCTCGATAATCTCCTTTCCCCGGGAGACTCTGAGAATGGGATGCAGGACAGGGACGGAGTTCTTGTCGATATCAGCGGCTCCCAACTCAGTCTCCTCTCTGGAGGAGTAGGCGGCGTTCACGATCAAGGCAGCGGGCATTTTTATTTTGCCGACAACGGCAGCTATCACGCCAACAAAGAAATCCCGAAAGGCAAGATCGAGCCTCTTGAATCCCGTTCAGCTCTGACGGAGGCACCAGAACCTGGATCTCTGCTGCTACTTGGCACTGGACTCTTTTGCATGGCATTAATTCTCTTTCGGCAGGCCGCCAAGCAGTCTGCTGGAGTTTGAGCAGATAGTCATTTTATTCCACCGTGAATTTGCCTGCTCGGTAAGCGGATGGTCTTCCCCTCTGGTGTTTCAGTGGTCAGTGGGACGAAGATGCAGCCATGGAACGTATCGAAGGTTTAGGTCCGAGGCGAGCGCCGCGTGTGCATCGTAGTGTGGCGGAGAAGCGGCAGATCGTTGAGTTGTCGCTACAGCCAAGTATGAGTGTGGCGCGTGCGGCGCAGACCGCCGGTGTGAACGCGAACCAGGTGTTTAAGTGGCGGCAGGATTACCGGAGCGGTTTGCTGTTGGGAGCGGGAGAGACAGCAACCGCGTTGATTCCGGTAACCGGATCGACGAACTGCTTCCCTGGAACCTCGCCGCCGAAGACACGGCCGCACCCTCTTAACATCCTCTTGAAGTGTCCACTTAAAAATAGGTGGACTCTTCGCAGATCAGAGAAAATTCCAAAGCGCATCACCTGCCTCTGGTCAACAGGGGAAGACCACGCGCTTACTTACCTACCGCCGCTGGCTGATCGCCTTTGATTGAATACATGGACTGGCCGAGCCGGGAGGTCTCTCTCTAAGTCTCAATCACCACATCCTGAGCGGGCTCTTGCACCGAGGGTCTTCCATCTCAATCACCACGCCATCGAACAGGCTCTTGCACCGAGGGTCTTCCATCTCAATCTCCACGCTATTGAACGGGCTCTTGCACCGAGGGTCTTCCACCTCACTCTCGACGCCATTGAGCGGGCTCTTGCTCTGAGGATCTTCCATCTCAATCACCACACTGTTGAACGGGCTCTTGCACCGAGGCCCCTTTTGCTCCGCCATTGACACGGGGTTCTTGCTCGGTGAAATGATCGTGCAGAATCACATTGACCAGCGACCTATGGACCTGGATGCGACCGTTGTATTCGATAAGGCCGAGCTTGCGAAAGCGATTCATGAAGAAGCTGACGCGGGACCGAGTGGTGCCGACCATCTCTGCCAGACTCTCTTCCGTGATCTCTGGAATCAACCCTTCAAATTGGGCCGGTTCGCCAGACTCTGCCATCAGCAGGAGTATCCTCGCCAAACGCCTTTCACTGGAGTTAAAGAGTTGATCGAGAAGATCGGACTCAGTTAGCTTGGCGCGAACAAGAAGATATTTGGTGAACATCTCGGAGAGGGCCCATTCCTCGCGCATCACGCGGAGCATCTCCTCTCTCTATATCTTCAGTGCTCTGCAAGCGGTAATTGAGGTAGCTGTAGATAGATGCAGCGCTCCGGCGCTCGCGAGCGAATTCTCTCCAATAAACTCCCCTGCAGAGAGGAGAGTGATTGTGGCTTCCTTACCCCTCTGCGAAACTACGGTAACCCTTGCTCGGCCATTTTGCAGGTAAAACAAGGACTCCGCGGGCTCGCCCTGGCAGAAGAACGCTTCCTGGGGCTCCAATTCAATCATCGACCGGCCCGGCCCAGCATGTGCAAGATATGCGGCTGGATCGAATCGAGTGCAGCCATCGCTGGTCAGAATGCTACCTCTTTATGGACCGTACGTTTGGCGGGAATGTTCTGGTCCAAACGGCAAGTGCCGTGGCGTGGACCGACAAACGCCTGTGGCGAATGAATCAGACGCCTGGAAGAGGTGTTCGAGAGAAGCGAAGCATTGCATTCTCTGTAACTCGGCGACAGCAATGAAGCCCAGCAATGCTTCCAAAGCGAAGGCATCACATCGGATCCGTTCACCTCGGATTTGCCGCAATGACGATCAAACTCTGTTCATCATCGCCGGAAATGGCAGCTGGTGTCCGGTCAATATAGCTCATCCAGCGGTTGCTGTGACGAGAGCTTCCGCTGCTGTCGGCGGATGGATTCAGAGCACATGTTGCTGCTCCGAGCAGAATTGACCATTCTTGCCGGTCCTATTTGTGACAACATCAGTGAGCACACGAACCTGCAGCGCCAAAGTTCATTCACTGCACCAATGGTGCCTCAGGCGGACCTGCAGATCGGATGAGAGCGCATGATATGCGCACTTCATATTAGAAAATCGAGGTCTACGCGCATCTGCCCCGGCGATCGAGTGCATGATCCAGATCGCAGACTGCTCCGGACATTTTTCGACACGAAAATAGGCCGAGGGCTGTTTCTGCTATCGACCGCGGCGGTCGTGGCAGGTCTGTCGGTGACGGCAAGATCGCAATCATCGTCAGATACGGAAGACTCCTCCGGCGCTGAAGCAACTACTATCTCCGGTCAACTGGACCAGACATACGCGCGTCCGACGCATAGAACAAAGGTCAAAAACTACCTCTTCGACGCGTATGGTCCGTTCCCAATTGCGGGCGCCGCGTTTGCTGCCGGCATCAATCAGCTTAGTAATACCCCACCTGATTGGCACCAGGGAGCTGAAGGGTTCAGTAAGCGATTTGGTTCCAACTTTGCCATTGCGACCATTGGAACGACGACGCGGTTTGGTCTTGCAGAAGCCCTCAAGGAAGATACACTCTACTACCGCTGCGAATGCTCCGGCGTATGGCCGCGGTTGGGTCACGCTGTGATTTCGACCTTGACGGCACGTCGCGGAGAAGACGGCCATCGCATCTTCTCTGTACCTGCGCTGCTGGGGCCCTATGCTGGCTCGATGACTGCCGTTCATGGCTGGTACCCAGACCGTTACAACGCAAAAGATGCGTTCCGGATGGGCAACTATACGCTGTTGGCAAATGTGGGCGGGAACATTGCTCTGGAGTTCCTTTATAGCGGACCTCGCTCCCTGCTTTCGCGCCTGCACCTGAAGAACTGGCACAATTCTCAAGTCGAGGAGCCGAGCCAGTGAGCGGCAACGGATACACTGCGATCGCAGGCACAAGCCCACCGCTTCCCGAGCAACAGGCTGGACCTATCCGTTCAATTCCGAGTTCTGCTCTGGGTGTATGCACAGGGTTCTTCGACTGGTTCGGAAACCTGGGGATTTTTACGTGGCAAGTTCTCAAGGCCGCGGTTACACCGCCGTACGAGTGGCGCGAGTTGATCCGGCAGCTCGATGAGGTTGGTTCGAAGTCCTTGCCGTTGGTAGCGCTGGCGGGCGCAGCAGTTGGAGTGATCATCTCGCTGGAGGCCCGCTACAGTCTAAGCCGATTCGGCGCCAAGTCGATGTTTCCGGTGACTCTCGTCTACTCGGTTATCCAGGTTATGGGTCCGATCATCACCGGTTTGGTGGTAAGCGGCCGCGTGGGCTCGGGCATTGGCGCGGAATTGGCATCGATGAAAGTCACCGAGCAGATCGACGCCATCGAAGCATCCGCGATCAACCCTTACAGGCTTCTGGCTTCGACCCGAATACTGGCCTGCATTTTGATGCTTCCGCTATTAACCGTTGCCACGGATGCATGCGCCTTGCTATCCGGCTGGTTTGCGCAGACCCTGGTTGAACAGCTTTCATTCCATCAGTTCATTCTCACCGGATTCACTGGCGCTACGTTTGGCGCTTTCTTGCCGCCCACCTTCAAGACGGCTGTGTACGGCCTGATTATCGGGCTCATCGCCTGCTTTCAGGGAATGCGGACACGAGGAGGTGCGGCTGGCGTAGGCCGTGCCGCCACCAACTCAGTTGTGCTGGGTTCGCTGTTCCTTATCCTCGCCGACGTAGTGTTGGTGAAATTCATTCTGGTCGTCTTCCATTAACCCTCAACCAAGCGCTCAAAGGAAAAGTATGGGCACAGCCTACGACATTGCGACGACGCAAGCGGAGCCGGAGCAAGTCCGCGCTGCATCCGTTGCGGTTGAGAACTTGCGGAAGACCTTTGGAAGCCACAACGTTCTGAATGGAGTCAGTCTGAGCGTAAGCCGCGGAGAGACACTGGCTGTGCTCGGACGAAGCGGGACAGGCAAGAGCGTATTGCTGCGGATCATCATCGGTCTCGAAACGCCAGACTCAGGATCGGTTCGCATTCACGGCCAGGATATAGTCGGCCTGGCTCTCGATCAAATGGGCGAAATAAGAAAGAAAGTGGGCTTCCTGTTTCAACACTCGGCGCTCTACGATTCGTTGACCGTCGCCGGGAATGTGGCGTTTCCGCTTGAGCATCATCGGAAAGACATGTCCAGGTCGGAGCGCGGCGATCGGGTGAAACAACTGCTTGCCGAGGTGGGACTGGAAAGCGGTCTCGAAAAGATGCCTTCGGAAATCTCTGGAGGAATGCAGAAGCGCGTAGGCCTTGCACGCGCACTCGCGCTGGAACCTGAGATTTTGCTTCTCGACGAGCCCACGGCTGGACTGGACCCCATCAGTTCAAGGGAGATCGACGACCTGATTCTCAATCTCCAGCGAGAGCATCAGACGGCATCCATTGTTGTAACTCACGATCTGCATAGTGCCAGGACGATTGCGAACCGCCTGGCGATTCTGGATAAGGGCAATGTGGTGGCTGAAGGCAGTTTTGAAGACCTCCAGGAAAGCAATATGGGATTTGTGAAGCAATTCCTGAAGGAGTCGTAGGGGGACATATGTCAAGAGTGGCGCGGTTGGGAGCATTCATCTTTGTGACGCTGACGATTCTGGCAGCTGGGGTCTTTATTATCGGGAGTAAGGAGTATCTATTCCGCTCTACATACCAACTGAAGGCGCAATTCGACAACGTTGCAGGCCTGGCGGAGGGAGCCGACGTTCAGGTAGGTGGCGTTCACAGCGGAATGGTGCGTAACATTGTGCTGCCCCACAAGCCCGGCGAACAGGTCACGGTAATCATGGACCTGAACCGGTCGACGCACGAGATCATCAAGAAAGACTCTGTGGCGTCGATCGAAACCGCAGGCGTGCTTGGCAATCAGTTCATCGCCATTTCGTTTGGATCTTCCGGACAAGCCGAGGTTAGGGATGGTGAGATCATTGCGAGCGCGCCGCCGCTGGTATTGGCGGATTTGTTCAAGAAGACGAGCGGCATTCTGGACAGCAGCCAGCAGGCAATCAACAATGCCACTCTGGCCACGGCACATCTAAATTCGGTAAGTGCCAAGATCGATTCGGGGCAGGGAACCGTGGGAGCGCTGGTAAACGACAAGCAGCTCTACGCCAATCTGCAACAGTCCACTGCCACACTGCAGGCCACGATGCTGCAGGCGCAGATGGCCACGGCACATCTAAATTCGGTAAGTGCCAAGATCGATTCGGGGCAGGGAACCGTGGGAGCGCTGCTAAACGACAAGCAGCTCTACGCCAATCTGCAACAGTCCACTGCCACACTGCAGGCCACGATGCTGCAGGCGCAGACCGGGGTGACGGATTTCAAGGAGAATATGGAAGCCCTGAAGCACAATTTCTTCTTGAGCGGGTATTTCAAGAAGCGTGGGTACAATGATTCGGGCGATCTGGCGGCAAATAGAGTCAGTGGGCTTCCTAAGGGTACACCTCTACAAGTGTTTAACTACGCAGCCAAAGAACTCTTCGATACCAGCGATTCGGCGAAGATGAAAAACAAAAAGTCTCTCAATGCCGGCGGCGAGTTTCTGGCGCAGAATCCTTTTGGAGTTGCGGTCGTTGTGGTTTCCACTGGCACGAATGGAGATACGCAGAAGGAACTTGTGCTTTCTGAGGCGAGGGCCATGGTTATACGCGAGTATCTGGTCGAGAACTATGGTTTTGACGACAGCCAGCTTAAGACTCTGGGAATGGGCAAACAAACAGGCGCGAACATGGACGCGGAGTGGGGCTCGATCCAGATTCTAATCTTCCCGGTAGGAACCGAGATACCAACTGACAAGCCGGTACCGGTAGCTAGTTCATCTGCCGCGGATGCTGAACGACCGATTCAAGTTACGGCAGTGGCAACCCAAAAATCATAGGCTTTAGTGCGTAACGGAGGTAAGCCGCAAGTATTCGCGTACGGCTGCCGGAGCGAGAACGACAAAAATGATGGAGGAGCTATATGACCGGAAACCGGCACAATCACGAAGGACAGAGCGGCGAACACGGCGAACCAGGTCCTGGGCCCTATTGGCAGGGCGTTGTTGCACGGATAGGGTTGAAGATCGGGTACTCTGGGACAGATTACTGAAAGGCTGCCCCTTCCATGCCGAACAAGCACAACGCTCCGCGCAGTTGTGCAAGGCCACTTCAACTACTACGCAGTACCCGGGAATCTGGACAGCCTCGGCATGTTCCGGGAACGGGTACTTAGCATGTGGTGGCACGTTCTGTGCCGTCGCAGTCAAAAGCGTGGGGTGACGTTGGAACGTATGATCGCGATTGCCAAGCGGTGGCTTCCTTCTCCACACGTGCTCCACCCTTATCCCGCGCAACGCTTCGCCGCCAATCATCCGAGATAAGAGCCGCATGCGCTAGTGTACTGTCTCATTATTAGAATCAGTTATGTATCGAGGCTCATCTTATGATGAGGAGACCTCGATATGCGTGTTGCGCAGCCCATTGTTTTGAACGAAGAGACCCGACGCAAACTGGAGCGGCAGTCGCGTGGACGTTCCACTCAGGCGCGTGTGGTGCTGCGCAGCCGCATCGTCCTGCGTGCCGCCGCCTTAAGCTGACCTGCCCGAACCAGCGTACCCATCGTTCAAGCAACTCCGTCTCGCGGTGCCGATGCTGAACATTGCCGGTGCTCGTGTGGCACCGGCGTGTCGGACGACAAGTTGAACCCCCGACCGGCAACCGGCGGACGCAGCGTAGCTGCGATCGCCGAACGCCGTAGGGTTGAAAAAAGTGGAATAAAACCGGAGAACTGGTACCTCGGCAGGCATGCCCGAAGTATGCCCCCTGTGCCGGCTCTTAGTTGACCCGCGCCTCTGCTCCCACGTCCGCCTGTGCCGCAGCCGGGGTTGCTGTGTCTTGGGCTTCCAACTTGAGCATGGCGTCCTTGATGTCGGACTGGGCGACGATGGCGTACCGTTCGAACACAGAGCGGGTTCGCCACCCACCGATTCGCATAATGACGCCCTCGGCCACCCCTGCCCGACGAAGATTCCGGGCGGCTGTACGGCGAAGGTCGTGGAAGAGCAGGTTGGGGACACCCGCCGCCACACACGCATTCCTCCACTGCTCTCGAAAATCCTTGACTCGTTTACCGTCCGCCCGTGTGAACACATAATCGTCAGCACCCTTGCCGCTGATGCAGCCCACCAGCAACTCATATACTGCCTTGGTCATTGAGACCTCACGGCCTTCGCCGTTCTTGGTGGTACCCGGCTCCAACCTAATGGTGCGGTTGAGCAGGTTCACCTGCGAAACTTTCATCTCGCGGAGTTCGCTGATGCGCCACCCGTAGGTGCGGCCTACCTCGACCATCACCCTGAACCAAAGGTCTGAATCCTTCACCAACGCCTGATGCTGTCCGTCCTCAAGGAACCCAAGCCATGCTCGACTTCAGGGGCGATGAACATGCCGGCGCCCAGGTTCTTCTCGTAGTAAGCCTTGGACGTGGACTCCATCTGGCGTGAGCCGTGCAGGTAGACAGGCTGCTTTCTACCCTGAGTTGGGTAGGTTGCGTTG
>DASRLI010000361.1:0-9039 GCA_035648535.1 Occallatibacter sp.
GTCTGGAAATGGCATAAAACGGCGGGGAAAGGCACCGTTTTACCCGAAACCGCACTGAAACCTCGCTATAAGCCGCCAACCGAATCACTGCCTGCGCGCCCCAGTTCGACTACCTCCCCGCAAACTGCTGGGTCGGACTTGTTTAAAACGCTATGACCGACAAACTCCTAGAGTGCTAGTACCGCGACTACTCCCACCGCCGCCCCAATGAGAAGGCTCATGCGGTCAGTCAAGGCGAACACGACGGGATCCTCGTGGAGTTCTCCGCGCGTTGCCAGCAGCCAAACACGGCAGAGCCAGAGAATCATGAGAGGCAAGATTATCCATAACAGTGTCGGGTTCCGGTAAAGCTTCGCAACGTCGAGGCCGCCGATGTAATTTGCGAAGATGACCACAGCGGCAAAGGCGCTGGAGGTGCCGAAGCTGCGCAATTGCGGGATATCGACCAGCATGTAGCCGCGACCGTTTTTTGGCGGTGAATCGGTAGCGCTCAGGTTCTCGAGTTCGGCGAATCGCTTGGCGACGGCCAGAGAGAAGAACAGGAACACTGAGAAGCCGCCGAGCCAGTGGGAGATGTGCGTGCCTGTGGCGGCACTGCCCGCGAGGAGCCGGAACGTATACAACCCGGAGAGGGTAAGTACATCCACGACTGGAATCTTCTTAAGATACATGGAATACGCCAGGGTCATGGCCAGGTAGAGAAGGAGCCAACCGTAAAAAGCCACGGGAAGCGAGCGTGCGCCAAGGAGCGCCAGTAGCAGAAGAACCGCAGCAATAGCCGCGCCTGTAAAGGGAGACAAATCTCCAGAGGCGAAGGGCCGCGACCTCTTTTGCGGATGATGTCGGTCGCTCTCGATATCAAGCAAGTCGTTGACGATGTACGTTGCCGAAGCAGTGAGTGAAAAGCAGCAGAAAGCCAGAAGCGCGGAGACGAGCCCGTCAATCTTCAAACTGTGTGCCAGAAGCAATGGCAAGAGGACGAGCAGATTCTTGGCCCACTGATGAGGGCGCAATGTCCGAAAGATGGACTTGACAGTACTGGGGCGTTCCTCAAATTCGCGCAGGGCCCGGATGCCACGTGCGCGCAGCCTTATGCGTAAAGCCAGGCTGGGATTGGCAACCATGGCCTCGGTGGCGTGGGCGAGAAGCGGCAGATCCGGAGTGCCGTTACCGATGTAATCGAATCCGCCCGGGCCAAAGCGGCTGCGCAGGCCGTCGAGCTTTTTGTTTCCGGTGAGGTTGGTGGCGCCGTCCGATCCCAGTACACCGCTGAAGATGCCTAGATGAGCGGCAACACGGTGGGCAAGCACGACATCAGCTCCGGTAGCCAGGTAGATGGCCCGGCCTTCTTTGTGCTGCTGCTGAAGAAACAGGAGTAGCTTGCGGTTGTAGGGCAATTGAGCAACGTCCAACGAGATGGACTTGGTGACGAATGCTTTAAAAGCTGCCTTGCCGCGAAGCAGACGCGCAGGCAGCACCAGCATCAGTGCGGGATGTGTCCGCAACAATACGAGCAATGAGTCGACCAGCGTATCCGACTTGACCAGCGTGCCGTCCAGATCGACACAAAGGGGCCGCAGCGTTGTTGCGGCTATTTCCGGCTGGGAGACGATCTGCGGCAACGGTACACCTCGTCGAGGATTGCTGGTCAATGGAGTTTCTGGAGGCTTTGAGTTCTTCCGGGCCTTAAATTTAGGAGGCGCCGAACCCCCTGGCCGCTGAGATGTGCGGAACGGCTCAAGTATACAGACGCCCCTGCAGGAATTAAAGGCATCGAGACCCTGAACTTAGGGAGGGTATATGTCGAAACATCGGCCTGGGGGCCGAGTGAAGCGTTGGTGGAGCTGAGCGGGATCGAACCGCTGGCCTCCTCGTTGCGAACGAGGCGCTCTCCCAGCTGAGCTACAGCCCCACGACTCTTCTATCTTACCAGTGAGCCCAAATTCCCGAAAGGGCGGCGCTCCGCGCTTTCACGTCTTGGACGAGGTCCCCGGTGGAACGTAAAGCGGGCAGCCGGGGAACGCCGCTACAACTGGTTCATGTTCTGCAGGAATTCGGCGTTGTTACGCACCTTTTCCAGGCGGGTGATCAGTAGTTCCATGGCTTCGACCGGCGACAGGGGGTTGAGTACCCGGCGCAGAACGAAGATACGCTGCAGATCTTCCTTGGGGATGAGCAACTCTTCTTTACGGGTGCCGGAGCGCTGGATGTCGATTGCCGGGAAGACGCGCTTGTCGACAAGTTTGCGGTCGAGGATGATTTCCATGTTGCCCGTGCCCTTGAACTCTTCGAAGATGACTTCGTCCATACGGGAGCCGGTATCGACGAGGGCGGTGGAAATGATGGTGAGCGATCCGCCTTCTTCAATGTTGCGGGCGGCGCCGAAGAATCGCTTGGGGCGCTGCAGAGCGTTCGAATCCACGCCGCCGGAAAGCACTTTGCCTGACGGGGGAACGATGGTGTTGTAGGCGCGCGCGAGGCGGGTGATGGAGTCGAGGAGAATGACCACGTCGCGCTTGTGCTCGACGAGGCGCTTGGCCTTCTCAATGACCATTTCGGCCACTTGTACGTGGCGGGCCGCCGGTTCGTCGAATGTGGAACTGATGACCTCGCCCTTCACCGAGCGCTGCATGTCCGTGACTTCCTCAGGGCGCTCGTCGATAAGCAGGACGATGAGAACGACCTCGGGGTGGTTGGTGGAGACGGAGTTCGCGATCGACTGCAAGAGCATGGTCTTGCCGGTACGGGGCGGAGCGACGATGAGACCGCGCTGACCCTTGCCGACGGGAGTGAGCAGGTCCATGACCCGCCCGCTGATTCCCTCGCGCACTGTTTCCATCTTGATGCGTTCCTGGGGATAGAGCGGGGTCAGGTTGTCGAAGAGAATCTTGTTGCGCGTTTCCTCGGGCGACTCGAAGTTAATGGCCTCGATCTTGACCAGCGCGAAGTACTTTTCGCCCTCGTGGGGCGGACGGACGTTGCCGCTGATGGAGTCGCCAGTCTTGAGATCGAACTTGCGAATCTGCGACGGCGAAACGTAGATGTCGTCGGGGCCGGGGAGATAGTTGTAGTCCGGAGAACGCAGGAAGCCGTAGCCGTCGGGAAGAATCTCCAGAACTCCCTCGGCAAAGATGTGGCCTTCCTTTTCGCTCTGAGCCTGAAGAATCTTGAAGATCAGATCCTGTTTGCGAAGTCCGCTGGTCCCTGGGATTTCCAGAGTGCGCGCAATCCGGCTCAGTTCGGTAATGTTCTTTTCTTTCAGTTCAGCGATGGTCATGTTCACCTGCAAGGCGGGATGTTTGTGAAGGGATGCGGGAGGGGGAATTGCTCCAGATTAGGACCAGGCGGAAATACAGGAACACAGCCGGCGCAGACCAGCATTGAAGCATCATCCGAACTCATGAGGAGTATCGAAACGCCGGGGAATCACAGCCCTCCAAGCAAGGAAGGCTGCCTTGAAATCGTCCTCTTACTCAACTATTTCGTTTGATAGACGCCGTCAGGCGGCACGGCGCCGTTCAACCAACTGGGCCGCCGGCGCCACAACGGGCCCGAGGGTTCCTGGACTGGCGATCTGAAAGCGGCACAGAACTTCATTGGTGGTGTCTTGCAGCCGTGTATTCGGCTTGTGCAGCTTACGTGTTGCCTTGCTAGCCAGTTGACAGAGCTGGTAGCGATTGGACACATGAGAGAGTGCCCCAAATACTAAATCAGAACGCATTGCAATTATCTCCTTCTTCAGTTGCCTGCCTGGCTGGTAGTACGAGAGGCAGCCAGTGCAGCACGGGGAGCCAATTCAATCGAGGACTACCCCAAATTTCCACTTTCATCTTTTAGACGCACAACGTGCGTGTCCAGTTCAAAAATCTTGACGCACTTTCGCACGTTATGAAACAGGCCTCACATCGAATGGGTAATACAGATTGCAGTCTTGGAAATCCAAGTCCCCGGTTTTCCCGTTCGCAGCGGGTTCTTAAAACCCGCCGAAGGCACCAGCGAAGAGTTTCGGCCCAAGAAGCGAAGAGCCTCGACTCGTAAGTATGATGCGGAAAATGGCCCGTGGGCACACCAAATCGCAATAAGCAACCTGCCCTATATGGATGGCTCTCATGAATGTATACCGGACAGTGGCTAAGGTCAACAGTTTTTTCAGGGCTTTTCTGGTGTTTAGACTCGCCTTTGGCCAAACCCAGAGTATCGATGGTAACTCTATATTTATCAATACTATGATCGATCAAGATAGACGCTAGTTGCTCGCGGCCCCAGCCACCCTACCGGCAATCCTGTGGATTACAGGCAAATTGGTTGGCAAACCGAACCATCCTGGTTACTTACGGGTTCTTTTGAGGTGAAACGGGTGTCCATCGGGGTCGCACAGCACTGTCCGGCCATTTTCGTCCACACTGAACGCTGGCCGCCGTGTCCTGGCCCCCCGCCTGGGGGGCTACGAGCAGCTCGTCCAGGCGAAAAATTCCCATCACCAACATGAAAAGAGCCGGCCCCGCAAACAGGAATGTGTCCCAACCCGAATTCAGAACTGTCTCGTGCATTTCAGACCTCAGAAATCGTCGGCGACGAACATGAGATGTGTCTCATGCAGTCTCTGAGGTTATCGGCCCGGAATTAGAGGTTGCTTAAAATCCAAAGTAACCAAGGTATGAAGAGCGGATTAGAAAGGCGGGGATGCGGCGCGAGCTGCCGGTCGCTTTTCCGATGGATCTTCTACGCCCAGTAGCTGCGGTCCAGAGTGCGGTACTGGATGGCTTCGGCAAGATGGGCCACGGTCAGGTGCTCAGCGCCTTCGAGGTCCGCAATTGTGCGGGCAACCTTGAGGATGCGGTCGTGCGCCCGCGCGGTGAGGCCCTGCTGCTGCATGGCCCGCTCCAGAAGCCGCTCGGAATCGGCGCCGAGCTCGCAATGGGTGCGAATCTGGCGCGTCGTCATCTGCGCGTTGGCGTAGATTTTCTCGCCGGCCTTTTTGAAGCGCTTCCGCTGGTGTTCGCGGGCGGACATTACCCGGTCGCGAATTTGCGCTGAACCTTCGGCGGCTGCTCCACCACGCAACTCCTTGTATTGCACTGCAGGAACTTCGATATGTATATCGATGCGATCGAGCAACGGACCGGAGATCTTGGCGACGTAGCGCTGGATCATGGGCGGAGTGCACATGCACTCACGGGACTTGTCGTTGAAGTAACCGCAGGGCTGCGGGTATCTTCATTGCTGAATCCCACCTGCTCTATCTGCCGATGACGGCTTCGTGAAGTCTTTATGAAATCTATTCGGGGAGTTTGCTGCCAGCAATAAGAGCAAACGCACGCTCTTTTCTATTAGCAAAGCAAAAGGGCCAATTTGCCTGCTTTCCGGGTCGAACCCTCGGGTCATAAGGGCCAGCGGATTATGAGTCCGTTTTTGGCCGTTCTGTAGAGAGCTGCATAGCTGCGCAAGAACGAGAATATCTCATTTATTTTCAACAGATATGTTTCAGGCTGTAACTGCAATGGACTGCAGGGCGCAGCACATTTACACAGAACAAACAGCCACCAAAACAGCCACCAAGTTGATCCAAGAATTCTGTGGAATCCCCAATCTGATTCAGGCCTCAACGTTCTTTGAAGCCTTCAGGCTTTGTAGCTTCCCAGGGCAGGTCTAAGTCGGCCCTGCCCAGGTGACCATAGGCCGCAGTGGGGTAATAGATCGGTCGCAGCAGATTGAGGGTATCTATGATCCCCCGCAGGCGCAGATCAAACTCGCGCAAAGAGGCGATTTGACGGGACGGGAACTATACGCCCGCACTGCTCGATGAGTGATTCGGCGATTTCTCGTAAATCCAGAATTCCTCCCGGCTACATCGTCGTTTGCCGGGACCGATACGAAAGCTGCGGATACGACGGACCCGGATGCGCTACGAACTGCCCACGAACTTGAGACTCTGAGCCATGATCTAGTCGACGCGATGCGGCAGAAGAAAACCCGCGAACGCAGCGCTCCCAGAGAATAGTGATGCAAAATCTACTAGGCTTCGCGACGTTCTACCTCAACCGGACGAACCGTTCCGGCATTCTCAATGGCGGCATCATTGGCGGCCGTGACCAGACCGGCCAATGGAAGATTGACGCACGGTATAACGCGAGAGAGTTGGTGCGGCGCATCGAATCGATCGCAAACCTCCGGGACCGGATCAAGCTCACACGCCAGGACGCGCTGAAGTTCCTTCAGGTTGGCGTGACGCGATGGCCCGAGCAGACGCTGATTTACCTTGACCCGCCTTACTACGTGAAGGGCCGCGACCTGTATCACGACTTCTATGCGCCGGAGGATCACGCCGAGATTGCCGCGTTCATCAACACCTCGGTCATACGACAGCAATGGATTGTGTCGTACGACAACGTCAACCCGATTCTGGACTTGTACAAAGGTTGTCGGCATGTCGTGTACACACATTGCTGCCAGGCCACTCTATCCGCAAGGCCCTGATAGAAAACCAATGGGATGAGGTGCTGCGCTTCATCGCGACCATCCGGCTGAAAATCAGCACCGCCTGCCAGCTCTTCAAACGGCTGAGCTCCTATTCCAAGCAGCACCCGCTGTACCGGGCACTGAAGGAATTCGGGAAGATTCCGAAGACCCTCTTCATCCTGAAGTACTGCGACGACCTAGATCTCCGGCAGGCGGTCGAAAAGCAGCTCAACAAGGTAGAAGGCTCCAACAAATTCTCCAAGGCCGTTTCCTTCGGCCACAGCCATGAGTTCATTCAGGGTCAAAAGGAAGACGAAGAGGTCGCCGAGTCCTGCCGCCGTCTGATCAAGAATGCCATCGTGTGTTGGAACTACCTCTATCTCTCACGACTGCTTGCCGAAGAAAAGGACGAAAAGCGCCGGACGGCGCTGCTTGAAGCTGTTCGCAACGGCTCAGCCGCCACATGGGCGCATTTCAACCTACACGGAGAGTTCGACTTCTCCGACGAACGGATGGTCGATTCGATGAACCTGACACCTCCCAAAACTCTGGGCCTGAAGCCTGACTGATTTTGGGAAGTAGAGAATCCGCTCAAAGCCTTGCTGGCTGCGGGTTCCTGCAAAATTCTATGAGACTTTTCTGTCGTTTGTTTAAACGCACCCGGGAACGGGAAACGGGCGGTCGGGGTCGGTGGTCTCCCACCCTTGCCGCGATGAAACTGCGTCAAGGATGGGGCCCATGCATTTGTGGCTGAGTTGAGGGTGGGTCACCCGGCCCTATGCGAAGCGGTCAATGGCCTTACCCGTGGCAGTATCATCGACCCTGAGGGGCTTAACCCTGGGTATTCATGGGTTCTGCCACCACGACCCTATCGCGTCCTTCCTCCTTGGCGCGGTAGAGAGCCTTATCGGCCGCACGCACCAACCCTTCCACTGTCGTGCCGTATCCGGGAAAGGCTGACACGCCGATGGAAACAGTGATTCTTCCCAGAACCTGACCAGCGTGCCGCACTGTCAACTGTTTGAGACCCTCCCGCAGGAGTTCCGCCCGCTTGCAGCCGGCATCGATGGATGCACCCGCCAGAACGAGAAGAAACTCCTCTCCGCCATAACGGCAAGCGACATCCTGCCCGCGCGTCCCCTGACTCAGGAAATCGCCAAACCCACGCAGAAGCATGTCCCCCGCCTGATGGCCAAAGGTATCGTTGAACAGTTTGAAGTGATCGAGGTCGAGCATGAGCAGCGCCACACCCTCGTCGTTGCGGGCGGCACGACGCACCTCTCGCTCCAGGGACTCTTCCATGAAGCGGCGGTTGAAAAGCCCCGTCAGGGGATCGCGAATGGATTGACTGCGAAGTGCCTCTCGAACCCTCAGATTCGCCAGCACCAGGGAAATACGCTCTGCCACGGCACTGGCTCGGCGGGCGAGAGCTTCCATTGGAGCCTCCGGGGATCCGAGGGAAGGATTCGGGGATTGGGATGTATTCTCCAGGCAAAGCACTCCGAGCGTCTCTCCTTGCGCCGCCAGTGGAACGCAGAGGTAGCCGGCCGCAAGAGACCCGCTAACATGCGCACACCGCAAGGGTGAGGCCGCATCGTTTACCCGATGAACTTTGCCGCGCCTCAGCGCCCAGCAGTCATCCGGGGCGAACGTCTTTTCGGTGGCGGGGGCGCCGCCCCAGGCGGCCACTGCTTCCACGATGTTGCGGGACGAGGACGTCATGCACAAGGCCCCAGAGGGGGACGACAGAGTCGTTGGCAGAGTGTTCCCGATGATCCGGTAGGCTTCTTCGGCGGTTTGGCAGGATTGCAGGATATCGACCAGTTCCGTGAGCTTGGTAGCCTCCCGAGCTTGTTCCTCCGATTCTGCAAGGGCAATCCTTAACTTAGCGTTTGCCTCTTCGAGAGCACTTTCCATCTGCTTGCGCTCGCTGATGTCGCGGAGGGCACAGACCACGTAATTGCGGTCAAGGTGGACGAGTTTCATGCTCATCTCCACCGGGAACGTTGAACCGTTCTTCCGCCGCTGTATGGTCTGGATGATCACGAATCCTAAGTTCCGCAAACTCTCTTCCACTTTTACGCGCGCAGATTCGTCGATGGTGGGATCGATATCGTAAACACGCATGGACAGGAGTTCTTCGCGCGTGTAGCCCAGGCTTGAACAGGCACTCGCATTCACATCGAGCAAGCGCATCGTTTCCAAATCGATGACCTGAATGGCATCGTGGGATTGATCGATCAACAGCCGGAAGAGCTTCAGCGATTCCTCGGCCTGCTTGCGCGCAGTGTTGTCGGTGCCGATCAGCAGATAGCCGATGATGGCGTTCTGCGCGTCGCGCAGCGCCGTGACCGACACCACCGCCGGAAACCGGCTCCCATCCTTGCGGATGTAGGTTAGCTCGTAGATGTCCTCGATCCCGCGCGAAGCCTTGAACGCCAAGGCCTCAAAGCCTGGCGTAATCGGCGTTCCAAGTTCGACGCTCAATGCTGCGGCACGTGCTATCACTTCCTGCGGATCGGAGATGTCGGCCGGCGTGATCTTGTTCATCACTTCGGCGGCCGTGTAGCCCAGCATCCG
>DASRLI010000362.1:0-3459 GCA_035648535.1 Occallatibacter sp.
TTGTAGTACAGGACTGAATGTGTTACGCGTTCGGCGGGTAGGTGAGTAGAGCCTCCACATTTAGAAACACCGCAAGAGGAGGTCGGATGTGACTAACCAGTAATTGATCGAGGCCGTTTGTGGGGCCGACAAGAGTCCCCAAGTCGCTAATGCGTGAATCGTGGTTGCGAATCGGATTAGTCCTGAGAAACGACGCAGTGTCTGGGATCGGATTTGTGCTTGGTCGGCAACGGGGAAATTATGACATCGTTAATACCGCTCTAACTATTAACCAAACCATAACTTCCGCATAGCCGGTAACATAGGAATTACTCGTTTAGTGCTGAGCTCTTTTCAGAACGAGACGCCATGCGGAATCAGGCGATGCTCATGGGCCTGGCGCTCAAGGTGCTCGCGGAAGTCGGGATGAGCGATGGAGATGAGCGCCTTGGCGCGCTCCGCGACTGACTTTCCCTTCAAGTTGACCTTGCCGTATTCAGTGACGACGTACATCACGTCGGAGCGTGGCGTTGTGACGATATTGCCAGGTGTCAGGTTGAGTACGATACGGCTGCGGGGCTCGCCCTGTTTGCAGTAGGTGGATGAGAGACAGATGAAGGACTGGCCTCCCTTGGAGGCATAGGCGCCGCGCACGAATTGCAGTTGTCCACCGGTGCCGCTAATATGCCGGTGCCCATCCGATTCGGAGGCGGCCTGGCCCTGCAGGTCGATCTGGGTTGTGTTGTTGATCGAGATCACACGATCGTTGCGCATGATCAAGTACGGCGAGTTGGTGTAGTCCACCTGATTGCAGCAGAAGTCTGCATTGCGGTGAGCCGTTGCATACAGAGCACCGGAGCCAAGGGCAAAAGTGTAGACGACCTTGCCAGGGTCGAGCGTCTTTCTGGAGCCCGTGATACGGCCCGTCTTATAAAGCTTCGCAATGCCATCGGTCAGCATCTCGGTATGGACGCCAAGATCGCGGATTCCGCTTTCGAGCAACAGCGTGCAAACGGCGTTGGGCATGCCGCCGATACCGATCTGCAGGCAGGCGCCGTCATCAATCTCGCTGGCGATAAGGCGCGCAACGGCATGGTCGATCTCGGTTGGCTCCGGGTTGGGCAACTCAGGCGCAGGTTGGTTGTCGCCCTCGATAATGTAGTCAACCTCGCCGATATGGACGCCGTTCTGGTCTCCGAAGACATACGGCATGCCGTGGCTCACTTCGACGATGACCATCTTTGCGCTTTCGACCACCGCGCGATGCCAGAGATTGGCGGCGCTGAAATTGAAGTAGCCGTTCTCGTCCATCGGGCAGGTCTTGAGAATGGCAATATCCACCGGAGCCAGGAACCGCCGGTAGTAGTCCGGCACCTCGCCCAGGTTGAGGGGCATGTAATTGCAGCGCCCGGCATCGTGTCTCTTGCGGTCGTAGCCGGAGAAGTGCCAGCTGAACAGGAAAAAGTGATTGCCTTTCAGATCGTCTTCCGCCACCGCCCGCGGCCTCATTGAGAGGCAACAGCGGATTTTAACGTTTTCGAGCGAATCCCCCTGGGCGGCGAGCGCATTATCGAACACGTCGGGCTGGCAGAGCCCAGCGCCGTAATCGAGCCACATGCCTGACCTGACGAAGCTCGCGGCCTGTTCGGCGGAAATGATTGATGCGGGAGCACAGGCGATCCTCTTTGGCATGTGTGCTGCCTTTCCACGGAGAAGTAATTCAAATAATGCCGAAGAGACTGCCTAAGGATGAATCGCTGAGCAATTCTCGCACGATTTGCTGATCGTTGCGTGGCTCATTGTCCTCTCCAGCACGGAGTGCGCTTCTCCAGAAAAGACGAGATGCCTTCCTGAGCATCCTGAGCGAGGGCGTTTGTGCTCATCACCTCTTTGGCGTAGGCGTAGGCTTTCGGCTGATCCAGATCGATCTGCGTATAGAACGCCTGCTTGCCCAGCGCCACCACCATGTCGCTCGCTTGAGCGATGCGGCCGGCAAGTTGCCGTGTCTCCGCCCGCAACCTGTCTGCGGCAACCACCCGATTTACCAGGCCCCAATCGGCCGCTCTGTGTGCATCAATCAGCTCACCCGTGAGCAGCATCTCGAGAGCGCGCTTGCGCCCGATGGCGCGGCTGAGAGCCACCATCGGCGTAGTACAGAACAGCCCGATCCTGACTCCGGGTGTGGCAAATGCAGCATCCTCAGAAGCGATGGCCAAGTCGCAGGTGGCGACCAGTTGGCACCCAGCGGCTGTGGCGATACCTTGCACCTCGGCGATCAATGGCTGTGGAATCGATTGCAGCTTCTCCATCAACTCCGTGCAGACGTCGAACAATCTTCGGTATTCGCTGACATCGCGGCCAACCATCTCCGAAAGGTCATGACCGGCAGAAAAGACAGTCCCGTTTGCCGCCAGAATTACCGCGCGCAGATCCCGGCGGCTTCCGATTTCACTCAGGCAGTCGATCAACTCCTGCATGAGCGCGAGCGAAAGGGCGTTACGCCGTTGCGGCCGATTCAGGGTGACCAGAGCGATGTTGCCTTCGGATGCGAAGCAGATATTCTCGTAACTCATCCCATGATCTTAAGGCCAAATTCCAATCGGATTGATATTTCGGGCACTTTTGCAGAAGAGTTCCGGTCGGGTGGTCACCTAACCGGAAGTTATATAGGAGTTAATAACGAATCAGTATATGGGGGCGTTGAAGGATTTTAGATGGGTAAAACCTGGAATCCATTGGATGGCCATGGAAGGGCTTCCTTGGCGTTCCTCTGGCTTGGAAAAGAAGGGAGAAACGCCGAATCGGCCGTGCTCAAAAATAGCCCAAAAATGGCTTTCGAGCACCGGGCGAAAAGGCGCACTTCGATTGCCAAATGTACGGAAGTGTAGCTTAATGAAGGACTTGTGTAACCCCCGGCCGATCGGCTTTACTACACCGTTCTTCTAAGCCGGGGGTTGCGGGTTCGAACCCCGCCTTGCCTACCACTTCGAATCAATAGGTTAATGTACGCTTGCCTTCCCCTGCTCTTCCTGCTGTGGGGGATTTTGTGGGGGAGTCTCCTTCAATTTAGCCACTGGTGAGCGAGTCAACAACGCGGCGCTCGGCATCGTTCCGCGTGTGGGAATACCGTTTCAGCACCTTTCGACTCATCCATCCCGGTGCATCTTCCCGGTTCTCCGCTGGCTGTTGAGTGATCGCACTTTCGACCGGCTATGGCGAATGCTATTCAGGTTGCCTGCCACGATCCAGTGAGTATGACCTTAGGGCCCAGAAGAGCATGGATGACCGGCAAACGGGGATCCCATGTCACGGAGATAGTCTCGATAATGAATCTCTAAGCAGCAGATTAAATAGAAGTTATTAGTCAGTCGGCCCGTGAGTCGCCCGGTAGGCGCCAAGTGCGGTTTGCCTGACCCCACAACTCTACCCGGTTGACTCGGCTTCTTTATATCTATATATTTAGATATACAAATGTCAGAG
>DASRLI010000363.1:0-3877 GCA_035648535.1 Occallatibacter sp.
CCAGCGTCAGCGCGCGATCCTGCACAGTCACCACGTTCCCACTGTGCGGCCGGCCACCCACCGGAATCGAAATCACAGGCGCCTGCATCCCCCCGATCTCTGCGCGCAGCTTCCATTTGCCCGCCGGAACTGCCGCAAAACTGAACGAGCCACGGTTGAAGTCGGACACCATCGGCTTCAGTCCCCGCGAGCTGTCGGCGGGCTCCAGGAACACCACTGCTTCACCGCTGAGTGATCCGCCGGTTGCGGTTTGCAGCGTTCCGCTCACGGCCACGGCGGGAATGCCTGCGCCGGGTTCCATCTGCTGGCTGGTGTTGGCATCCAACTCGACCACGCGCGGCGGATCGCCCTGCGTCAACTCGTATTGTCCCGGTGCTACGCCCGCAAATTCGGTGCTGCCAGTCTGGATTGCATTCATGAAGCCCGCACTCTGCGCAGACACTGCCGTACCGAATATGGTTTGCTTCAGCTCCGGCCGAGCGATCGATCCATCCGGCTTCCGCGGCGCCTCCACCACCAGCCGCAGTGCGGGAACCGCATGCAGGCTCACGTCCGCCTCCGCCCGGGCGCCCCCGGTCAACACAATCGGCGAAGCAGCAGCCTCGTCTGTCGTCGAATCGAAAAAAGTAATCGGGTAGGCTACATCGAGCGCGCGATTGCCCTCGCCCTGCCGCGAGCCGCCGCCTGCACTGTGCATTGCATACCAGGGCTCAGCCTTCACCGCCAGCAGATACTCCCCTTTGCCCAGGTTGCCGAACTCGTAAGAGCCGGTATCGTCGGTAACGGTCGAATCCGCCTGGGCGATCTTTTCCCCCGGTGTGTGGCCCTGCGGCTTCTTGAAGAGCATCACCTGCGCTCCATCCATCGCGTCGCCTCCATCGGCCGTCACCACCCCGCGCAGCACCGCCCCGGGCGTCAGCCGGAAAACAAGACCGCCGGTGTCCTGGCCGTCGCCGATCACAATTGCCGAACTGAACTGCCCATGCTCGTCGTAGAAAGCGCTCGCATAGCCGCGCTTGGATGCAGACAACTGGTACGTGCCCGCAGCCGGCACTGGGATGTCAAAGCGCCCGTCGTTGCCCGACTGCACCGAGGCGATGCGACGGCTGTCATCCTCAGCCAGCACTGCCACGGTCGCGCCCCGCACCGGCCCGCCCGTCACTGCATTCACCACTGTGCCAGCGATGCGATAGGCACCCGCGGATGTTCGGGCTGATGAGCCGCTCTGCGCCGACGCCGACGCCACGCACAACATGGCAAGCATGATGGCCCCGGCTGCTTTGAAAGCACGCATCATTGTCCCGCCGCCTCGACCACCAGGCTGCCGGTCGCGCCGGGAGATAACGTAATCGCCTGCCCAGGGTTCTTGAGCGCCGCCAGCGCCTCGCGATTCCGGTATGCAAGCTGCACTGAGCCGGCGAAGGTGTACACGTGATAATTGCCCGGCGTCAGCCCGTTCAGCGTCATGTTCCCTCCCGTGGAAGGCCGCAGGGTCACGGGCTCCACATCCGCCGTCGAGTCGAAATCCGGAACCACGTACACGGTAAAGAAGGGCTCCTCGCCGGCGGTAATCGACGCCAGCGTCTCCGGCAGGCTGAGTTGCAGCGCGGCGCAGTCGTCGCGCAGGGCAAGTTCCATGAGCGCCGTTGAGCCCGCGAGCCCGATCCGCACCGGCTCGCGCGCCAGAGGGGCGCCACCCGCTGTGAACGAGGCCTCGCAAAGCCCTCTCGCCGATACGTGCGTGTGCACCCAATAAGCGCCGGGAATGGTGTAGCTCGCCGTCAACGGACCATCTGCGGGCCCGTTCGCATAACCGCTCACCATGTTGTCGTCGATCCATCCCCCGGCCTGACTCACCATCACCGTGACCAGCTCGTTCCGGCTTGCCTGCGCTCGCGCGCCATTGTGGACCACGGTGACCTGGACCGGAGTGGGGCGCGGCACAGACAACGGAACACGCAGCCTGGCAACGCCATGTCCGGCAACCGTAAAATCCGCCGTCCCCACCAGTACATCGGATTCCTGACTCGTGCCGGTGGAGACGTTGGCCCTTGAATTCGTCGCTTGCACGCGCGGAACCGTCGACACCAGCATCGAGTAGGTTCCATCGGGCAGCAGTGCCTCGATGGTGTGTGTGTCTTCGTCGTATTGCGTCGGGTAGGGAACCTGCCGGCCCGCACTGTTCATCACGATCGCGGAAAGGTTCACTCCCGCGCGGCTCGCGGAACTGCCTTGCGGAAACACGGCCTCTGCGGTTACAGCCTGAAAGGGTTCCAGCGTCAGCAACAAGTTTGCGGTTGTCTCTCCGCCGTTTGCCACTCGGATCTTTGCGGCTCCGGATGGGTCGCGCTCGTCGGGATAGTAAACGCTCGCGTAGCCCCAGCGCTGGCCGGCTCCTCCCCGCGTCCCGTCCAGATCGCTCTCCATCGACGGCTCACTGAAGATGGCATACTCGCCATCCGCAAGCCCGCCAAAGTGGAACGTTCCATCGCTGCGGGTCTTTGTTCCTCCTGCCGCCTGCCAAATTGTGCGGCCATCCACAATCGCTCGGCGCGCCAACGCGACTGCAATGCCCTCGGCCGTATCGCCCGTTGAGAGCTCCACCTGGCCGCGAATCGCGCCGGTTGGTGCAAGCGTGAAAACCACGTCGGGCATCTCCGCGGCCACCATCACGTTGTGTGCAGGGCCGACCTGATCCCCTTGAGCCGCCGCTTCGCCGCCGTTGGAGAGATCGCGAAAGCCGGGCTTGCGCACCCCAACCGATTGCGGCCCGACAGGAATGTTGGGAATCTCGAAACGGCCGTCACCGTCGGTCAGCGCGCCGGTATTGGCGTCGCCCTCAATCCGCACCAGTGCTCGCGCCAACCCTTCACCGGTTGCTGCATTGCGAACCACCCCGTGCAGCGTCGTCAATGTGCGATCGAGTGTAGAAGGCTGCGCCGGCGGCGATTGATCCTGCGCCAACTCTTGCGCCACAAGCGAAAAATTCACAGCAGATAGGAATCCCAGCAGCAAACCGGCACCGAGCGCCCGCCGGAAAGAGGTTCTCCGCAAGCCGTGCCGGCCTTCAGCCGATTCATGATTTGTCCATTTTTCGATTGTCGGCGAGTCCACTCACCATTGTGACTCGTCGCAGTGAGGATAGGAAAGCAGGCGGCCCTACTTCCTCAAATTCAGCAGCGCATCGCGATCCACCACTTCGCCGTCCACAATCAGTATGGAAATCCGGCGCGCATTCCACACGCTCACTGTAGGGTCTCCGTCGACCACCAGGATATCCGCGCGGCGGCCGGGCGCAATAAGCCCCAGCTCGTTCCAGCCGAACTGGATGGCGTAATTATTTGTGGCGGCAGCCAGCGCTTCGCGCGAAGAAAGCCCGAGCCGCACCAGCAATTCAAGCTCAGTGTGCAGCGAGACGCCGGGCATCGTGCCATCGACCGGCGCGCCCGACGCCGCCAGGTAATGGGGATAGGCGGCAAAGATGGTCTCGTTGATGAGCCACATGCGCATAGCTTCCTGTTGGGCCTTCTTGCGCTGGCTCTCCTCCATCCAGCGCTGTCCGGCAGCAGGCAAGTGGCGGGTCCAGGGAGCGAGCGGGTAGGTCAACTCGCCAGTGGCGTAGTTCGAAGGATTGTACATGCGCGCCGGGTCGAGAATTGCCGCCACCGGCTCCTTCCACAAGTTGCGGTGGTCGGGCAGTTCCACGTAATTCAGGCTGAAGGTTGGCATCAGCGCGGCATGGTGCGCGGCCAGCACGTGAGCGTATCCGCGCAGGTGCGGGTCAGTAGGCGGCAGGCGTTCGGAGTAGTCGTATGCCGTGTTCGCCGACGATCCTTCCGGGTCATCGACCAACGGCCGCTGCAGCTCATCGGGAACC
>DASRLI010000364.1:0-52257 GCA_035648535.1 Occallatibacter sp.
GGCAAAGGCCGCGGTGAGTGCGAGAGCGCAGTGCACCGTGTTTTTGAGCATCACGGCTGCGAGACCGCCGGCGACAGCGAGAGCCGAAACCAGATAAAAGACGGGGCTCATCGACTGACCATCCTTTCAATGGCGGTGGAATCCCACCCTAGCCGCAAAAACAAAGACGCGGCGAGGGTGGGGCACCCAGTTTCGTTTGAACGATTGAGCGTTTCGGTGCCGGAGCGCCGCGCATGCATTTTCTTTCCGCAAATCTTACTCGGCATAGCGGTATCTCCTTGGCCCGAAGTGTTCCCTGTACATGCCTGCGCGGCCCATGACGACGTAGGCGACAATCAGGATCGCGGAACAGACTATCCAGCGCTCCCATCCGTCGCCCATGAAGCGCCAGAGCGCGGTGACCATGAGGTTGAGCAGGCTGAAGGGCAGGACAAATTTCCAAGCGAAGTTCATCAGCTGATCCTGACGCAGGCGGGGAAGAGTTCCGCGCATCCAGATGAAGACGAAGATCGAAAGCATGAGCTTGGAGAAGAACCAAATCCACGAAGGGATAAACGTGAGGAACGAAAACGGCGCGGACCATCCGCCAAGAAAGAGCGTGGTTCCGAGGCCGGAGATGGAAAACATGGCCAGATATTCGCCGAGGAAGAAGAGCGCAAATTTGAAGCCGGAATATTCAGTGTGGTAGCCGGCGACAAGTTCCGACTCGCCTTCAGGCAGATCGAAGGGAGAGCGGTTGGTTTCAGCCGTGGCTGCGATGGCGTACATGATGAAGCCGGCGAGTCCCCAGGGCGTGAAGATGTACCAGTGCGGAATGCCAAAGGTGTATTGGTTCTGGGCTTCGACGATTTTGGTGAGCGAGAGCGAGCCGGCGATCATGACAACGGCCACGCTGGAAAGCAGCAGCACCACTTCGTAGCTGATCATCTGGGCGACGGCGCGCATGGCGCCGAGAAGCGAGTACTTGTTGCGGCTCGACCAGCCGGCCATGAAGACAGCAACTTCGGTGGACGCACCCATCGCGAAGTAGAAGAGCAGGCCGGCATCCATGTCGACGAGCACCATGTTGCGCCCCATGGGAAGTACCGCGAACCCCATGAAGACCGCGACCACGAGTACGAGCGGGGCGAGAAAATGCACCGGAGCATTGGCGCTGAGCGGGACGATGTCTTCCTTGGTGAGCGACTTGATGCCGTCGGCGATGGGCTGAAGGATGCCGTAGGGGCCGGTGCGATTGGGGCCGATGCGATTTTGAATGCGGCCCAGGCCTTTGCGCTCGAGGACGGTGGTGAGCGCGAAGAGCGCGGGGAAAAGGCAGACGATGGCTACAACGCTGAGCAGCACGGCGGCTGCCTGTTGCAGGCTCGCGGGCAGAAACGCAACCAGCCAGTGCTGGAGGAGCAGGAAGATCTGGTCCATCGTCGCGATCATGGGCTAGTCTCCTGTTCCTTCCGGCTTTGGGGCGGGTGCGGCGACTGGTTTGGGCGCGGGCGGCGCTACGGCTTTGGCAGCGGCGGAATCAGCGGCTGCCTTGGCCTTGGCGTCGGCCTTGACCTTCTCCGCGGCCAGGCGAGCATCTACTTGCGATGCTTCGGTGGGATGAATCTGGTGGTAGTACTGGTTTGACTTGGCGAGTTGTTTGCGATCGAGGAGGAGTCCGCCAAAGCGGTCGTCGGTGGCCAGCTCAAAGTCGGTATCCATCTTGATGGCTTCAAAAGGGCAGACTTCAACGCAGATCTGGCAGCTCATGCAGACCGAGATGTCGATGTCGAACCGTGTGGGATAAAACTGCGGCTTGCCGATGGCATCGGGCTTTTTGTCTTTGGATTTGTCGATGTAGATGCACTTGGGCGGGCACTCTTTTTCGCAGATTTGGCAGGCGACGCAACGCAGCCCGGCTTCCCAGTCGGCGGTGTCCCCCGGATTCTTGCTGTCATAGACGAGGAAGGGGAATACGCGCGCGTTCTCGACCGGAGCGATCCGCTCTTCAGGATACTCAACCGTGGTGAGCCGCTCCTTGGAGACGAAGCTGCCGGCAAAGTTTCTTGCCGTCTCCGCCATGCCCTTTAGTATTCCCTCGCCTAACAAATGAAACCTCCGAAATGCAGCTATCAGCTATCAGCTTTCAGCTTTTAGCTCTCAGCTCTTCCTAGCCCGGATTACCTCTTTGGATCTAGCGAAATTCTCGCTGGCCAATCCGGAATTCCCTCAGGGGCTAAAGCCCCGCACTTATTTGGCGTTCTTTGCGGCACGGCTAAAGGCGTGCCCTTTCAAAACTGCAAACCCTCCTGGGTACTGTTCCCTGTTCCGTGGTTCGTGGTCCGTGATTCGAGGCCCATCAAAACGTTATCGATCTACTTCTCCGAGGACAATGTCGACGCTGCCGAAGATCAGGACTACGTCGGCTACGTTGGTGCCGAGACACATGTCTTCGAGCACCGTAAGGTTAATCAAACTTGGCGGGCGCACCCGGTAACGATAGGGGTTTGGGCCGCCGTCGCTGATGAGATAAAAACCCAGTTCGCCCTTGGGCGCTTCGATGCGGCCGTACGCCTCGCCCGGCTTGGGGCGGAAACCGCGAATCTTCGCCTTGGGGTCCATGATCGGGCCGCCGGGAACTTCCTTCAGCGCCTGATTCAGGATGATGATGGACTCCCGCATCTCCAGAACACGAACCATGTAGCGGTCGTAGACGTCGCCATGATCGCCGAGCGGCACGCGGAATTTGAAGCGGTCGTAGATGCCGTAATGGTCGACCTTGCGGATGTCGTAGTTGACGCCCGAGCCACGCAGCATGGGGCCGGTAATGCCCGCGTTGACGGCCAATTCGGGGCGCAGAATTCCAACGCCCTGGCAGCGTGCCATGAGGATTTCGTTGCCGCTGAGCAGGTTTTCAAACTCGTCGATAAAGCCCGGCAGGCCTGCGACCACTTTGCGCGCGGCATCGAGCCAGGCCGCGGAAACATCGACTCGACAGCCGCCGAAGCGCATGTAGTTGCACATCATGCGCGAACCGGTGAGCGATTCGAAGAGGTCGAGAATTTTCTCGCGCTCTTTGAATGCGTACATGAGCGGCGTGCCGCTGGCGCCCATCTCCTGGATGAGGAAGCCGATGGCGGAAGCGTGATTCTGAATGCGGGTGAGCTCGGCGAGGATGACGCGAATGTATTCGGCGCGCTCGGGGACTTCCTGACCGGTGAGCTTTTCGACTGCCAGCGCGTAGGCCCAGTTGTTGGTGAGCGAGCAGAAGTAATCAAGGCGATCGGTGTACGGCATCGAGCCCAGGTAGCTGATGCCCTCAGCAATCTTTTCGTGGTTGCGGTGGAGGTAGCCGAAGACGGGCTTGAGGCGGATGACGCGCTCTCCGTCGAGGGCCACATCCATGCGGAAGACGCCGTGGGTGGAAGGGTGGTGCGGGCCCATGGCTACTTCAAGGAGTTCGGCTTCGCCGTCACGCTCCATGATGGGCGGACGGTTCCAGCCTTCTTCATTCTTCTCGCGAAGGAATGCCGAGGATGTCGCAGGAGTCGTCATTGCGCGGCGCCCGTATCTTTCTGGGCTACGCACTCGGTTGCGGCCTTGTGCGCCGCGGCGCGGGCCAACACGGCATCGTGCGGGGTGGGTTCGTATTCGTAGTCGTCCGGATCGACGTAATCGCGGCGCATGGGGTGGTCCTTGAATCCTTCCCACATGAGCAGGCGACGGAGGTCTGGATGGCCGGTGAAGACGACTCCGTAAAGGTCGAAGACTTCGCGCTCTTGAAATTCGGCTGAACGCCAGATGGGCGTTAGAGACGGCAACTCTACCTGGTCTGTGCGGTTCACGGTGCGCATGCGCAGGACGACGGGGCCGTGCTTTTTCGCGATGGAGAACAGGTGATAGACCACTTCGAGGCAGCCGGGCTTGATGTGCTTGCGGGGCTCTTCGACGGTTTCCTCGACTTGCTGCTCAATACCGTCGACTGTTTTCGAGACGGTGCGCGTGACTTTTACTTTCTCGGTGATTTCCTTGTCGGGCCAGTCGATGCCGGTCAAGTTGGAGAGAAAATCGAGGGCGAGATCCGTGTCGTCGCGAAGGAACTTTGCAACTTCGACCGCGTGGGCGGGATCGAGGCGGAGCGAGTGTTGGGCGCTAGGGCTGGGATTGGGGATGAGCACCACTCCCGCGCCGGGAACGGCAGCCTCGATCACCGACTTGATTTCTTCTGCCGTCTTCATCAGCGAATCACCACAGGTATAGGCCAGACGCCCTTGTTCGACGTGGGTTCAAGGTCGTGCTCGCCGGGCTCGGGCACGGGAAACTCGCCCTGCGCTTCGGAATCCAGATGGCGGGGACGGCCTTCGCCGGTGAGGGGCTGGGCGTCGATCTTCTTTTGCAGAGTGATGAAGGCCTGAAGAAGCGCCTCAGGCCGAGGGGGACAGCCGGGAATGTGCACGTCAACCGGGATGTAGCGGTCGATACCTTTGAGAACGTTGTAGCCCTGCTTGAACGGTCCGCCGGAGATGGCGCATGCGCCCATGGCGATGACGTAGCGAGGCTCGGCCATCTGGTTGTAAAGGCGCACGACCTGCGGGGCCATCTTCTTGGTGACGGTGCCGGAGATGATCATGAGATCGGCCTGGCGCGGGGAGGGGCGAAAGACCTCGGCGCCGAAGCGGGCCAGGTCATAGCGGGCCATGGTGGTGGCAATCATTTCAATGGCGCAGCAGGCGAGGCCAAACTGCATGGGCCAGATGGAGCTGCGGCGTCCCCAGTTGTAGAGCTCCTCAATGGTCGTAACGAAGACGCCCTGCTTGCCCAGTTCGATCTTCAGTCCTTCATCTACCATGAGTCGCTTCGCTCCAGTTCACAGTTCACAGTTCACAGTTGTCAGTTGTCAGTTCTCAGATCACTGTTGTCAGTCTTCAGTCTTCAGTTTTCAGCTATGTCCGGTGCTCCATGGCTCGATTTTGAGGCCGGGAGACTGACCTCTGACACCTGATCACTGACAACCACTTTTTACGCCCACGTCAGGACGCCCTTGGCCCAGGCCCAGGCGAGACCTTCGATGAGCATCAATACAAACACAAGCATGGCGGCACAGGCCGCCGCGCCCAATCCCGAAAAAGCTACCGCAAAGGGCAGCAGAAAAACTGCTTCCACGTCGAAGATAAGAAAGATGATGGCGTACAAGTAGTAGGCTGAGCGGAACTGCACCCAGGCGTCGCCTTTGGACACCAGTCCGCACTCGTAGATGGAGTTTTTGACCGCGTTCGGTTTAGCCGGTGAAAACGCCCTGGCCCAAAGCCACGCCAAAGCAAGCGGGGCGAGCCCAAAACCCAATGCAGCCAGGAATAAAACCGCCAGGGAAAAGTAAGGATTTGATGCCATCTTGGAAATAAGGTCCTTCTTATTCAACGTACCAGTTTTGGGGCAGTTTTGGCTAAGAAGTAGTGTGCGGGTGACGCAGTCCAGGTTCAGATTTTCGCCGTTCATCCCACCTTGTGGACCATTCACCGGACAGTTCACTCCGGAAGTCTGGGATTGCGGTGTTTAGGCATGATTCGGCGGGTGCGGGCGGAATTCGTCGCCCGGCCGACGCCGCGTCAGCAGACTTGGTGGAAGCCCAGTCCCATGAGGGAGGCGGTTTTGGCGAGGGTGGCGGCTACATGGCCTATGCCGACCGAACAGTGGTGGGCGGGGCCCTGCTGGTTCCAGGCATTGACGAAGCCGCGAGCACCGAGCGGGAAGCGGTAACGGCTGTTGGTGTTGCCAATCTCGAGAATTTCGCCGGCTACGCACTCGCCCTGGGCTACGACGAACTTGAAGCGCGACTCGCTGTCTTCGACGACCGAGAGCAGCGTGACGGGGCCGTATTTGACGCTCATCTCGACGGAGAGGCCGCGACCCACTTTGCCGTGGTAGACCTTGAGCGGGCGGACCTTGGTTTTGCCCTGGGCGATGGCGATGTGGCCGGGACCGTCGTGGCCCATGAGCACCAGGTCGTCGTTGAAGTCCATGGCGTAGTACTCGGTGAACGAGCCGCCCGTGCCGAGCAGATCCATGATCTTCATGGCCATTGCGTTTTTTACCTCGTACTCGCCGGCCACGGGAATGTGGCGGGCGGTGAGAAGCGAGGTGCCAAGGATGATGGAACTCATGGTGTCTTCGTTGGCGGCGACGCCCGAGCCCTTGTAGTAGTAGGCCATGAGGCCCAGTTGGTGGCGGGCGACAAAGGCATCAAGAGCAACGGATGTGCGCGCGGCACGACGCAACTCTTCGGGCGGGCAGTCGGGCTGCACGTCGAAGGCGGTTTGGAACTCATTGACGCGGCGGGCAAGATCGTTCTCGCTGACCTCGGCGCAGAGCGCGCTCAACTCGTCCACTTCGAGCAGCTCCACATGCGTGCCGAAGGCGATGGAGACGAGGGTCACGTCAGTCATGATGTCCAGCATTCCGCTGTAGTAGTGGCCCATGAGGCCGAGGCGCGCGGATGCGAGGGCGGAACGGACGCGCGCCGCCGCAAGCCACTGCTCAATCTCAGCCCAGGTGGCTTCATCATTGAGGACGCCGGTGACCTGGTGAAAAGAAATTTGCGCGCGCATGAGGAGGTTGGCAATCTCGGGAACGGGACAGGCGGAACAGTGGGCAAGCCACTCGCCGGTCATGGCGGTGCGATCTTCGAGCCGGTTGAAGGATTTGTAATCTATTGCGGCTTCAGGTTGCAGGTTGAGCACGATGACCGGCACGCCGGCGCGCTGGACTAAAGGAAGTACGGTGTTCGAAAGCGCGTAGGTGGTGACGTAGAGAAAGAGCACGTCGATGTCTTCGCGTCGGCACTGGTGGCCGGCGTCACTGGAACGTGCAGGCGTGTCCACCAGGCCCAGGTTGACGACTTCGACGCCGGGGCGCGTGAGCCGCGCCCCGACCTGCTCTACATAGCCCCGCAAGCGCTGTTCGAGCCCGGCAAACTGGCCCCAATAAGCATCGAGGCCGATGCCGCACAGGCCTACACGCAGTGGTCTTTCGTTTCTCATCGCGATTAAAATCCTTTCGGCGGCGCTTACCAGCTGACCACCGTAACAGCGAATGGCGCCAGGACGATCTTGCCATCTGCCGGCTTGACGATTTTCGCGGGACCGTCGCCGGTTTGCCCGTCTACCGTGCGCGCCGCTGCCTTGTCCGCGTCGGGAAGCTCGACTGAGACGGGCCGATTGCGTTTGTTGGCCAGCAGGAGCCTGCGCCCTCGGGGGGTGAGAAACGCTTGCGCGGCCACGTCGCTGCTACTGCTGGAAGTTTCTACGAGCTGATCGCCTGAATGGAGAGAATCCTTGATTAGCTTGAGAACCCAGTAGCGCGCATTGGGCTGGTTTGTCCGCCAGTCCATCATGCTGACGCTGGGAAACTGCGTGGGATAGCCGACCATTTGCGACATTCCGATTAGATCGATCTGCATGCGCGAGAACTCGATGTAGAGATAGGCGTAGAGCGAGCCGCAGAGATTCCAGTAGGCATCCGGCGGCGGCACGTCGTCGCCAGCCTTATTGTCGGTAGGCAGAATCACGCCGAGCTCGTCGAGATCCGTTTTTGTCTGGGGAGAAAGGCGCTTCCGTATCGTCTCGGCAAACCGCACCGTGTTCAAGAATCCGTTCGCCTGGTCGAAGAATGTGTACTGCCAGTTGTCCAGGGTCTGATCTTTGGATGGTGACGCGTAAAAGTGATACGAGATGTAGTCGAGCGGGATGCCGGCTTTGTGGTTCGCGGGATTGAGAAAGTACTCGAAATAATGGGGATTGTCGCTGGGGGCAGCGAGCGCCATGCCCATGAACTTTGTATCCGGCGAGACCTGGTGAATTGCGCTCACGATGGCGTCGTAACGGGCGGTGTACTGCTCGGCGGTCATTTTGTGCTCGAACTCCACTTCGTTGAGCACTTCCCAGACGGGGAATTTGTAGTGGTAGCCGGAATCATGGCGTACACCGTTTTCGTCGCTGAAACCGCCATTGACATACCAGCTGACGAGACGCGCGTAGTAGTCACCGAGTTCCTTGCCGGTGGGGTCGCGCAACTCCGTGCCCTGCGTGTAGTCCCAGACAACCTTGTTGGCATCTGCGGGATAGGTAACAGGCTTATCGGACTTGTAGAGCCATGCCGGGCTGGTGCTGAAGTTCATTACGGTGGGGTGGCCTTCAGTGGCAACCAGGAAATCCTTTGTCATGGGGTCGATGAGGCTGAAGTCCCACGAGGTCTTCTGCGGGGTGGGTGGTTCAAGCTCGGCTACGGCGAGTTTGGGATACGGCAGCCACGGGACATAGCGCACGTAGTCTGCGCCCAGATCCTTGATGGCTTTGTAGGCGACCGCGCCGAGCGGCTCGCCCGGCCGCAGGGGCGGATTGACCACGACTTGCAGCGTGGGCGTGGATTTGGAAACCACGGTGGTTTTGTCCCAGTTAATTGTGAGTTTAGGAGATTGCTGGCTATAAAGCGATGCGGAGATTCCAAGGAAAGCAAAAACCGCCACGAGGAGGCCGGGGAAACAGCACAACTGCAGCTTTGGGGCTGAGAGTCTGCTTACGGCTTTTTCGCTCATCGTACACACTCCGCTGGCAATGGTAGCACCGGGCGGGGCTATTGATATTTGCGGAGATGCGGGTATTGCATCAGGGCTCGCAACCCACCCTTGCGCAAATAACGCGCAAGGATGGAGCACCCGCAGTGCAGTCAGAAGGAAAGTGTCTCAATCGTTGTCATCCTTACCGGAATTCTTCACGTGCGCTTTCAGCATGGCGGGCACCGGCTTGTTTCCCATGGCGTCTTTCCAAAGAATGACGTTCAGCTTTTCGGTGGGGGCGCGGTCGGCGTGACGGAAGTCCATCTTTGCGCTTTCACCTGCACCCACGGCGTTCTTGGTGTTGGCCGTGTAGATGAGCCCGTTGTCGCGATTGGAGTAGTCCGCCGTATAGGCCGGTTGATCGCCGGGGCCAGTAAACAAGCTTGATATGAGAGAGCTGAAGGCATCGTTGTTGTTCATGGGCGGCAGACCGAGCAGCGACTCCATGGTGCGCAGAGTGCTGACAGTGGAGTAGAAGCGGCTGTCGACGAAGGGCGCACCGTTGGGGCCATGTGGGGAATACTTGCTAATCACTAGCCCCAGGCTGCGATGCGCATCGACGTGGTCGGCGCCGGCCTGGGCATCGTCTTCGAGGATGAAGAAAGCTGTGTCGTCCCAGAAGGGGGAGTGCGAGATTGCTTCCACAGCTCTTCCGACAGCAAGGTCGTTGTCGGCGACTGAGGATTTGGGAGTGGGTCCGCCGGCCGTGGTCCCGGCGGTGTGGTCGTTGGGGAAGCGGAGCATGACGAAGTCCGGCATGGTGTCTTTGCCGCGCTCTTTTTCCGCGATCCAAACCTTCAAGTGTTTCTCGAAGACTGCGAACCTAACCTGGTCAGGGATATGGAGATTAAAGTCAGGATATTCAGGGGCAAAGTGGCCGACCAGTTCAGGCTTGGTGGCGATGTTGGTAGCAATCAGCGGAATGGCCCACGGCCACTTGTTGACGCCGCCGCCCCACTCGGCCGGTATGGGCTCGCCGGGGGCAACCGCCCTGCGCGCACAGGTTGCGCCTGCGAGCATGGGCCCCTGCTGCGGATTGGCAGTCCTGGCATCAGTGCAGAAGGTTGAAGAGATGTACTCGGCAAAATGATAGTAAGTCTTGCCGTGAGCAGCGATGTCGCCCCAGAGATATCCGCTGCGCGGTTCGTTGACGTCAGGGATCTTCTGTTGCAGCGGATAACCCTCGGCCACCACACCTTCGTAGTCGTAGCTGCGCTGGCTACCGCGATAAGACTGCTGCCAGGTCTTCTCAAGATAATCCGTGCCGATGGCCGCATTCGACCAGACGTGGCCGTCGCCCGACACTTCGCCGGAGTCAAAGAAGTTATCGAGCACGCCGAACTGTAGGGCGAGATTGTGCAGGTTGGGCGTGATTGCCTTCCCAAACATCGTCAGGCTGGGGTCGCCGTTGCCCACCTGCTTGCCATCCCGGCTGAGGTCGCCGAAGACCTGATCGTAGGTCCGATTCTCCTTAATGATGTAAATCACGTGCTTGATGCGGCCTTGCGTTCCGCCGGCAAAGGTGATTTTTTCCGCCGCCGCCTTCATGCGGTTGGACTCGATTACTGTAGACGTCCACTGCGGCAGGTGGTTGGCAATTTCCGTTTCATCGAGGACAGATAGCGAGCCATACATCAGCGAGCCGATGTATGTGTAGCTCCTCTGAGGAGCGTTGTTCTTCATTGAAGGGACCTGGGGCTGGGGATAGTTGTTGGGCCCGGCGCCTTTGCCCTTGTCGGTGGCGACGTACAGCTTTCCGCCGGATGGGGAAGAAATGAAGGCCATCGAAATGGGCATCCATTCCGTGGGCACGAATCCGAAGGGCTCAACCATTCCCTGCTTCGACACTTTCGCGGTGAGTTTGCTGGTGTCGATGACAGCAACGGCATCGCTGGCCATGTTCCCAACGTAGAGGCGGCTGCCATCGCCGTTGACAGCAAGCGAGGCCGGCTCAGCGCCGAAGTAGCTCTGCTTCGGCAGACGCGTGTCGAAGTAACCCTTGACGGAGAACTGGCCTGCGCCTACGTTGACGGCCGCAACGGCATCGCGATTGGAGAGCGCTACGTACAGGGTCTTTCCGTCGGGCGAAAACTCAAACGCGCAGGGATGCGTTCCCGGAGCGATGGGGCTGGATGGCTTGAGCAGGGCCAGTTTGCGGCCCACAGTCTTCTTCGCCAAGTCGAGTTCGACTATCTCGGAAGAATTCCAGAGCGCAACAAACGCACGCGCTCCATCCTTTGAAACTGCCAGGGCAATGGGATAGGTGGAGGGGACGGCGTCGCTCTCGGAGAGATCGAATCGGTTTTCGATTGCACCGGTCGCGGCATCGAGCAGCAAAACGTCGTCGGAGAGATTGTCGGCGACCAGGAGCTTCTCAGAGCCGGCGGCGCCAACCACCGCGATTGCGGCCGGATAAGGGACGCCTTTGTCGCCTAATACGTTGCCGATCAGCTTGGTCTTTCTGCCCGGAGCCAACTGCTGCAGCGGCAAGGAAATCATGCGCTCGGGAGCGATTTTTCCGTCGCTGAAGCTGTATATGACTACGCCGCTGCCGGTGGAGTTTTTCACGCCGCCGAGCGGGTCGGTAAGCGAGGCCATGCTTGCGTAAATGTGTTTGCCATCGCGGCTGAACGCCAAGCCGGAGTAGAGCGTTTGCTTGTCCGTTCTTGGAACTGTGCGATCGTCCGGGAAATCCGCCAGCGCGCCTGTCTGCGTGTTCAGCACCGCGAGCGACTGTTCATACTTCGACTCGAAGGTTCCAAATCCGGCATTGACCGTGACCACGTAGCGCCCGTCGGGTGAGACGGCCATGGACATGGGCAAGCTGTTCAGCCGCTGCGGATGGCCGGGAATTTCACCGTTCAACTGCTTGCTGGTGGGGAGATCGATCGTTTGCGCTGTAAGCGCTAACGTTCCCAGGAACAGAACCGCGCCAGAAATAACTGAGAGAACCTTCGGACTCATTTTTTACCTCGGAATACGCGATGCTACGTTCGCAATTGTGTCTCGAAATGCACAACCTTGCGCGTGCGGCGTTTTCATCAAACAGGATTGTACATGCTGTATGTGAATGTGGTTTGACGACGCAGATTTCCCGCGGCCGTTATGGAGCAGCTATTCGATTCAAGCGCATTGTGCAGAGGCAAAGCCGGCCTCTGCTCATCTGTTCTCCCCGACCCATTGCGGGCCGGGGAGAACAGACACTTTTTCATGAATTATTAAACAAACACTCAGCTGTAGCTATGGATAGATGCCGCGGATCTGCACGGCCTCGGCCACGCGGCCGATGCCGAGAATGTTGGCGGCAATGCGCATGGGAACATTCTGATCCAGGTGGATCTTGAGCACGTCGCGGAAGGACGTCTTCATGACCCGCTCCAGACGGTCGTAGATATCCTGCGCTTCCCAGAACAGGTGCTGCTCGTCCTGCACCCACTCGAAGTAGGAGACGGTGACGCCGCCGGCGTTGCACAGAATATCCGGGATTACGAAGACGCCCTTGTTCTGCAGGATTCTGTCGGCCGCGGGAGTGAGAGGACCGTTTGCCGCCTCGGCAACGATCCTTGCACGCAGCGTAGCTGCATTGTCTTCGCGGACCGTATTCTCCAGGGCTGCGGGCACCAGGATGTCGCAGTCCAATGCCAGCAGTTCGGCCGGAGAGATCGGCTCGCTTTCCGGGAATCCTTCCACGTGTCCGCAGAGGGCCTTCATGTGAATAAGTTCGGGAATATTCAGGCCGTTGCGGTTGTAAACGCAGCCGTTGGAATCGCTGACCGCGATAACATTAGCTCCCGCTTCATGGAGCAATTGCGCCGTGATCGAGCCGGCGTTGCCAAAGCCCTGCACCGCAACAGTTGCGCCCTTCAACGGAAGGTGCAGATGGTCGCAGGCGCACTGGATGGTGTAGAAAACGCCGCGCCCGGTGGCTTCATTGCGGCCGAGCGATCCGCCCAGGCAGATGGGTTTGCCGGTCACGACGCCGGGAATCGGATATCCTTTGGTCATGCTGTAGGTGTCCATGATCCAGGCCATGGTTTGCGAATTGGTGTAGACGTCCGGCGCGGGAATGTCCTGGTCCGGCCCGATTAAGGGGAGAATCGCGCTGGTGTAGCGGCGCGTCATCCTTTCCAGCTCGCCTTTGGACATGTGTTTCGGGTCGCATGTAATTCCGCCCTTGGCCCCGCCAAAGGGAATATTCACCACGGCACACTTCCAGGTCATCCAGGTGGCCAGCGCCTTCACCTCGTCCAGTGTTACTTGGGGGTGGAAGCGGATGCCGCCCTTGGCGGGTCCGCGAACTTGGCTATGCTGCACACGATAGCCCTCGAAGCGGTGAATGTGCCCGTCGTCCAAGCGGACCGGCACTGTGACCATCAAAATTCGCTCGGGATACTTGATCATTTCGCGTGTATCCGAATCGAGTCCCATGGCGTCTGCTGCTGTATCGAAGTTCTCCAGGGCAACGTCATACGCGTTCCCTATTCCGGTTGTCATCAGCATCTTCTTTCCTCCTTGCGTGGCCCGAGCCGTTGCGGTAACTGCGCATTGGCACTTGCTCAGGCGACACTCGTTTCCGCCAGCAGAACCGTGTCCATCGCGGTCGACTGCTGGGACCGGTAGACCGGAACCAACCACTTCCGGTATGCCGTTAAATGTCCTCGCGTTGCGTCAAAATAGGCCTGCTGCAACTGGCGCGCAATCGGGCCGATGGCAGCATCCTTCACCGGCCGATGATCGACGCGCACGATTGGCGCAATGCCTACGGCAGTGCCGGTGAGGAACAGCTCGTCGCACATATAGAGTTCGCTGCGGTCGATTGGCCGCTCCACAACCTGCAGGCCGAGTTCGCGCTGCGCCAGTTCCATGATTGAATCGCGCGTGATGCCTTCGAGCACGTTTTCAGTAACCGACGGCGTGATCAGCTTGCCCTTGCGCACCATAAAGATGTTGCAGGTGGCGCCTTCGGCAACGTGGCCGCTCTCGTTGAGGAAGATTGCTTCGTCGAATCCGTTGCGGCGCACCTCATCGGTGGCCAGCGCGCTGTTTACATAGGCTCCGCAGATTTTGGCGCGCGCAGGAATCGCATTGTCTTCGATACGCCGCCATGAGCTAATTCCGGCGTGCAGGCCGTTTTCAGCATGCAGATAGTCGCCGAAGGGCAGCGCGATAATGGCCCAGGAGTCCTGATCGTCGGTACTTACACCGACTCGTTCCGCGCTCTTGTAAGCGATGGGCCGGACATAGACGTTGGTCCGAAGCCCGTTGCGGCGCATCAGCTCCGTAGTGATGGCGCACAACTCCTCGGGCGAGGCTGGGACTTCAATGCGCAGGATGCCGCAGTTCAGCTTCCAGCGCTCGAAATGCTCGATGGGGCGCATGACAAAAAGCTCTTGCGCGGGTTCGTCCCAGTGGGCACGAACGCCCTCAAAGACGCCGGTCCCGTAGTGAAGTGCATGGGTAAGTATGCCTACGCGGGCTTCGCGCAATGGCATATATTCTCCGCCAAAATACACGATCAAGTTCGGATCCGCATCGGCTTTCAAATCACACCTCTAGACACGACTCCCTGAAGAGTTCCCTGCCCCGCGCCAGCGCGCGTTCGTCAAGGGCAAGCCATCTTGAGTTTTTGACCAGACGGCGCAGCGCTGCATCGATGCTGGCCTGCGGCAGCCCGCCCGCAATTTCCAGCAACGCGCCGAGCATAACCATGTTGCAGGCGCGCGCATCGCCCAATTCATGGGCCACTTGAGTGAAGGGAATAGCGAGCACACGCACATCTTCGCGCACGCAATCGGCCGGGAACTCTTGGCCGTTGTAAATGACCCATCCGCCGGGACGCACGCTCTTGTCAAACTTCCTGAGCGACGGCTCATTCATGGCCACCAAAATGCTGGGGAACGTTACCAGCGGTGAATCAATTCCCTGGCTCGACAGACGCACGTGGCAGTTTGAAGTGCCTGAGCGCATCTCCGGACCATAAGACGGGAGCCACGAAACTTCGAGGCCCGCATCCAATCCTGCCTCAGCGAGGACTTCACCGAGGAGCAGAACGCCCTGGCCGCCGAAGCCGGCAACGCGCACATGAAGGTCTACTGCTGCTGTTTGCTGGCTTAGCACCGCAATTTTTTCGGGCGACTCTTCATCGGCGACGCCTAGAAGCGCAGGAATTGCATCGAGCGGCGGCGCTTCTTCGGGCTGCTGCCTGGGCTGCTTGTCTTTGGTGCGATCGCAGAGCACGCCGAGAGGATAGGTCTGCTCCATCACGTCGCGAACCCAATGCTGCGCATCGACCGCGGACATCTTCCAGATGGTCGGGCAAGGCGCAAGTACTTCGATGAGCGAGAAACCGAGTCCCTTCACCTGGTTTTCAACTCCCCGGCGCACGGCGCGGTTTGCCTGCGCAATCTGTTTGTTGTCTCCCAGGCCCACGCGCTCAATGTAGACAGGCCCCTGCAGCGTGGCCAGCAATTCGCTCACGTGCATCGGGTAGCCTTCAGTAACGGCACTGCGGCCGCCGGGGGTGGTTGTGCTTTTTTGTCCTATCAGAGTAGTGGGCGCGGCTTGTCCGCCGGTCATGCTGTAGATAGCGTTGTTGACGAAGATCACGGTGATGTTTTCGCCGCGATTGGCCGCATGCAGAATTTCTGCGGCGCCGATGGCCGACAGGTCGCCGTCGCCCTGGTAGCCGATGACGATGCTCTCCGGCCTGCTGCGCTTCATGGCCGTGGCGACCGCCGGGGCGCGGCCGTGCGCGGCCTGCACGTTGCCCACGTCGAAGTAGTAATAGGTAAAGACCGAACAGCCAACCGGGCCAACAAGAATCGTCTTGTCCTGGATGCCAAGCTCGTCGATGGCGCGGGCCAGCATCTTGTGGACAATGCCGTGGCCGCACCCAGGACAGAAGTGCGTCTGGTGCTGCAGCTCCGACTTGCGCTCATAGCGCTCGTAGAAAGACTTTGCCCTGCCTTGAACCACCGTGTATTCCTGAACCAATTCGCTAGACATTTGCCAGCCGCTCCTCATCCAACTCGATCGCGGGCGCGGATCGCCGCGCCAGTTTGCGCACCAGGTTGAGCACTTCTTCGTGTGACGGCACGTTGCCTCCAGCACGGCCAAGGAACTCGACCGGCCGGACGCCATTCAAGGCCAGCCGCACATCCTCTACCAACTGGCCGTTGCTCATCTCCACAACGACGAAGACGCGGGCAGTCTCGGCGAGTCGACGGAAATTGGATTTCGGAAACGGATACAACGTGATGGGCCGCAGTACACCAACGTTGATGCCGTCTGCACGCGCCTCCGCGGTGACGGCTTTCAGAATGCGACCGACAATGCCGTAGCCAACGAGAACAATCTCGGCGCCTTCGGTCTGCCACTCTTCGGCGCGGGCCTCAGCGTGCTCCGCGCAGCGATACTTCTGTTCGAGATTGCGGTTGTGCGCTTCAAGATCGTCGATATCCATGAAGAGCGATGTGATCAGGTTTCCGCGCGTTTCGGCAGTCCCGGCGACGGCCCAATCAGGCTGTTGCGGTGGGACGGCAGTCTGCGGAAACTCGACCGGCTCCATCATCTGGCCGATGAATCCATCGGCGAGGAGCACAACAGGGTTCCGATAGCGGTCTGCCAGTTCGAAGGCCAGCGCGGTGAGGTCGGCCATCTCCTGCACGGAATGCGGAGCCAGGACGATGGTGCGGTAGTTACCGTGGCCGCCACCCTTTACAACCTGGTGGTAGTCGCTTTGCTCGGCGCCGATGTTGCCCAGGCCGGGGCCGCCGCGAGTAATGTCGGCAATGACGCAGGGCAGTTGCGCGCCGGCCATGTAACTGATGCCTTCCTGCATCAGGCTGATTCCGGGGCCGCTGGAGGCGGTCATGCAGCGCACTCCGGCGGAAGCCCCGCCGTACAACATATTGATAGCGGCTACTTCGCTCTCGGCCTGGAGGAAAACTCCTCCGGCACGCGGCATGTATTCCGCCGCAGCCTCGGTAATCTCGCTGGCCGGCGTGATGGGATAGCCATAGAACGCGCGGCATCCGGCGAGAATTGCGCTTTTGACGATGGCTTCATTTCCCTTCATCAGTTGTTTGCGCATTGGCTGACCCCCTGAATACCGCTATTCATCACGGGGACCGCACCAGCCTTTTGCATCACGGCACGCAAAACCGTGATCGCTCCCGGCTCCGGACAGGCCATAAAGCAGATCCCGCAACCGGTACAGCCCACGCCCGCGTACATCGCGGTGCGATAGCCGTAGTGGTTCAGATGCTCGCTCATGGCGATCACTTTGGGCGGACAGGCTTCAATACACAACCCGCATCCCTTGCACTCATCTACATCGATCCGCAACAAGCCTCGATCCCGCTTGCCGACATCCGTCATTCCCTGCTCCTCTTCGACGTGCCGCCTGCCTCTCAGACAAACGCAGCCGCCGTCTTTTCGCGCTCAAGATAATGGGCGCGCACTGCAAAATCTTCCAGTTCCTGTTGAAAGCGCGGATCGGCAATAGCGATCAGCGCCTGCGCCCGTTCGCGCAACGTTTTTCCATGCAAGTAAGCGATACCGTGCTCGGTAACCACGTAGTGCACATCCGCTCGCGATGTAACGACGCCTGCGCCCGGTTCCAGCGTTGGCACGATACGCGACAATTTGTCGTGCATGGCGGTCGCGGGCAAAGCAATGATGGGCACGCCGCCCTTGGAACGCGCTGCTCCGCGAATGAAATCCAGCTGCCCGCCGAAGCCGCTGTAAGGCCGGGTTCCGAGCGAATCGGCGCAGACCTGGCCGGTGAGATCGACCTGCAGCGCCGAATTGATGGCGACCATGCGGTCGTTCTGCGCTACGACAAACGGATCGTTGGTGTAGCAGATCGGCCGGAATTCGAAGATGGGGTTCTCATGAATGCAGTCAAAGAGCCGCTGCGTTCCAAGTACGAAGGCCGCCACCGCCTTGCCGCGATGCAGCGATTTCCGCTCGCCATTCAGTATTCCCGACTCGATTAGATCGACGACGCCGTCGGGGCACATCTCCGTGTGAATGCCCAGGTCACGTTTGTCGCCAAGGCACTGGAGCACTGCCTCAGAGATGCCGCCGATGCCGGTTTGTATTGTTGCGCCATCGGGTATCAGTGAGGCCACGTTACGCGCGACGCGAAGGTGGATCTCAGTGCATGGCTCTGCGTGGAGTTCGAGTAGCGGGCGCGATGTCTCCACCACGGCGGAGATGCGGCTCACATGGATAAATGTGTCGCCATGCGTGCGCGGCATCCGCTCGTTGACCTCGGCGATGACGGTCTTTGCGTAACGCGCGGCATTGAGGGTGCAGTCCACGGTGGTTCCCAGGCTCACGAATCCGTGCGCATCCGGCGGTGAAACCTGCATCAGCACCACATCCAGCGGCAGAGAACCGCTTTCAAACAGGCCTTCAATCTCGCTAAGGAAGATGGGCGTGTAGTCCGCGCGCCCTGCGGCGACCGCCTCGCGCACATTTGCGCCGAGGAACAATCCGCGATGGCGGAAATGTCCTTCGAACTCCGGCTTTGTGTAGTCCGCGGCGCCCAGCGTCATCATGTGAACGATTTCGACGTCTCGCACCTGGGGAGCCCGCGCCACCAACGCTTCTACAAGAATTGAAGGTGTGCCGCACCCCGATTGAATCCAAACGCGATCTCCGGATCGAACTGCATCCAGCGCCTGTGCGGCGCTCATGCGTTTGCTTCTGTAGTCCTCGTTCCAGGACATCTTCAACTGCCTCCGGATGCGCATTTCTTGTCCGCGCATCCTCCCCGGTCCGGCAGCGTTTTCCACTAGCTGCCAAGGCCGCGGCTTTTGTCCTTTTTCCGTTCAGAGCCCATATCTCGGACCCCTGCAAATATTCCCCTAAGCCCGCGTTATTCTGCTCCTTGCAAGAGGGGTCGGCTGTGATGGGTGTCACCCAAGCAATTGTGCGCACCGGCAGCGACAACGGGGACGCAGGTGGTAATAGAGTTTTGCCCTTTGGGCGGATTGTCAGGACAGGAACAAACGCTTCTAAGTCTTTTAATATGAATTAAATCAGATTCACGATCAACAATGATCCGGGCGCGAACGGTTCGTCCATTTGACCCCTGGCGATTCCGAGGGAGCTGCCAGAAAGCCGAGTCAGTAAATTGTCTTGAGGCGTGGGACCGGCGCTTAAGAAATGCAATGCTCTTTTGCTCGGAATTGGGGCCGCCCTGGCCACGAAAACCCCTCGCCTGGCGATCCGGTTTCGAGGGTACACATTGAGCCCGCAACCAAGGGGTCCGCCATTTTTTGATGGGTTCAGTTTGTCGATGGTCTGACAATCCGATTTATGAAGCCAACATTGCCCCTAATCGAGTATGCTATTGGGCAGAGTGCTTCCCCAAAGCCACATTGACGAACTGCGCGCGGCCGTTGGCGCGGACGGATTGATCACCGGCGAGAGCCAGTTGCAGACCTATGAATGTGACGGCCTGACCAATTTCCGTGTAATGCCCGGTGCCGTTGTACTGCCTCGCAATACAGGAGAAGTGCAGGCAGTGGTCCGCATTTGTGCGCGGCACAAGATACCTTTCGTGAGCCGCGGGGCAGGCACCGGATTGAGCGGCGGCGCGCTGCCGGCCGCTGGTGGCGTAGTGATCAGCCTATCGCGGATGAACCACATTCTCGAAGTGGACATTGCAAACCGATTCGTCGTGGTCGAGCCCGGCGTCATCAACTCGCACGTGACTCAGCGCGTGGCTCCGCAGGGATATTTCTACGCGCCCGATCCATCGTCGCAGTCGGTGTGCACGATTGGCGGCAATGTGGCGGAAAACTCCGGCGGAGCGCACTGCCTGAAATACGGGTTCACAGTAACGCATACTCTGGGGCTTGAGGTCGTGCTGCCCAGCGGCGAACTTGTGCAACTGGGCTCTGCAACGCTGGACGCGCCCGGATACGACTTGACCGGTGTCTTCGTGGGCTCGGAGGGCACGCTGGGTGTGGCCACCAAGGTTACGCTGCGCATTGTCAAGCGGCCTGAAGTGGTGCAGACACTGCTGGCGGCCTTCGATTCTCCTCAGGCCGCGGGCCAGACCGTTAGCGACATTATTGCCGCGGGAATGCTGCCCTCGGCGCTGGAGATCATGGATGCGCTTGCGATTGAAGCGGCGGAGGCGGCCGTGCATGCCCACTATCCCGTCTGCGGCGGGCTGCTGCTGGTGGAACTCGACGGGCCGTCGAGCGAAGTGGAAGTGCTGATGGGTCAGGCACTGGAGATTTGCCGGAACAACGGCGCAAGAGAAATTCGCGTGGCGCAATCGGACGCCGAGCGTGCGCTGGTGTGGAAGGGGCGCAAGGCTGCGTTTGCCGCCATGGGCCGTATCTCGCCGAACTATATCGTGCAGGACGGGGTGATTCCGCGCACTGCATTGCCGAGCGTGCTGAGCGAGATTGACCGCATGTCTTCCGCGGTGAATCTGCGCGTGGCTAACGTATTTCATGCCGGCGACGGTAACCTGCATCCTTTAGTGCTTTACGATCGCGCCATTGAGGGACAGGAAGAGATTGCACTCGATCTCTCCTACCGCATTCTGCACCTCTGCGTGGATAGCGGCGGCTCCATCACCGGCGAACATGGCGTGGGCAAGGAGAAGCAGCAAGCGCTCGGCTACATGTTCTCTGAGCCGGATCTCCAGACGATGCAACTGGTGCGCTGCGCCTTCGATCCGCAGAACATCTCGAACCCGGATAAGGTCTTTCCGCGGCCGCGGCTATGCGCGGATGTTCCCGGCCCGTACAAGCCGCATCCGCTGGAAACGGCCGGTATTGCGGAGATTTTCTAATGAGCACGACGACTACATTGACGCAGCAAGAATGCCTCGCTCATCTGGCCTCGATCGCCGGACAAGAACACACGCAGCTCTGCGGTGAGACGGTCGCCGTTGCTGCGGCGGACGCACAGCAGATTGCGGAGATACTTCGCTTTGCCGATGCGAACGGCATTGCCGTGACGGCTGTCGGTGGCGGCACTAAGCTTGGCTGGGGGAATCCGGTAGAAGCGGGGATACGGCTGGATATGAAGCGCATGAATACCGTGCGCGAACATCCCTGGCAGGACATGACCTGCACCGTTGAGGCGGGTTGCAACTGGGCAGAAATGCAGAAGGAACTAGCGCAAAACAGGCAAACAGTTGCGCTCGATCCGCTGTGGCCCGAACTGGTCACGGTGGGCGGCGTGGTAGCTGCCAACGATGGTGGTTCGTTGCGGCTGAAGTACGGCGGCCTGCGCGATTTGATTATTGGAATGACGATTGTGCTTGCCGATGGCACCATTGCAAAGACCGGCGGCAAGGTTGTGAAGAATGTTGCCGGGTACGATCTTCACAAGCTGATGACCGGCAGCTTCGGAACGCTGGGCGTGATTACTGAAGTGAACTTCCGCCTGCATCCTGTGGAAGTTCACGCGCGCACGTGGACCGCGACTGCAACGGATGCCGCGAGATTTGCCGAGCCGCTGCGCGGGCTGCTCGATTCGCAGATGACTCCCTCTGCTGTACAAGTTCGCGTGCGGGAGCAGGAGTGCGCACTCGATGTTCGAATCGCAGCCCTGCCCGAGTGCATGGACGATCATGCGGGACGCTTGCAGAAGCTCTTCGGGCAGATTGAGTTGAGCGAGACGTCTGAAAACGTCTGGCAGGCGCGGCAGAAACTTTTTGCAATTGAAGGTGCGGTTGTTCTTAAAGTCTCGTTGCTGCCCAGCGATGTTTGTCCCGTAACCACGGAGTTGCAGCAATGGGCGGCTAGAGAAGACGCAGAAATTTCAATAGTGGCCCAGGCTCCGGGCTTGATGGCGGTGGCGCTGAAATCCTCTCCAGACGCGGCGATTGCGCTGATTAAGCATCTTCGTGGCAGGCTGCACGGCTCCGGCGGCAGCGTGGTTGCCCAACAATTTCCGGAAGCGTTGCGGGACGGCCTTGACGTGTGGGGCTGCGATTCAAACGCACTACCGCTGATGCGCGAAATAAAACGCCGCTTTGACCCTAACCGCATTCTCAACCCCGGCCGTTTTGTAGGAAACATCTGACATCTATGTCGCATACCGTCGTGCAAAACGAAAAGCGTCCTTCCAGTTTCGACGCGCATCATCCGCCGGAGAAGGAATACATCGACGACTGCGTGCATTGCGGCTTTTGCCTGCCTGCATGTCCGACGTACGTTCTTTGGGGCGAAGAGATGGACTCGCCGCGCGGACGAATTTACATGATCAAGAAAGCCGCCGAGGGCGAGGCGCCGCTCGATGACCGCTTCCGGCAGCACATGGACCGCTGCCTGGGCTGCATGGCCTGCATGACGGCGTGCCCATCGGGTGTGGAGTACAACAAACTTATTGAGCCGGCGCGCGCGCAGATAGAGCGCAACGTGCCCCGCGGTTTGAGCGAGCGGCTCTTCCGCAAATTGATATTCGCAACATTTCCGCACCCCAAACGGTTGCGGCTGATGGCGTTGCCATTGCTCGTCTATCAAAAGAGCGGCATGCGGACGCTGGTGCGCGCGATGGGAATTCCAAAGCTGCTGCCAAAGAATTTGGCTGCGATGGAATCACTGCTGCCGGATGTGCCGGCGCATCCGTTCCAAAGGCTGCCTGAGGTTATCCGGCCAAAGAATTCGCCGCGCCGCCGCGTGGGAATGTTGAGTGGGTGCGTGCAGCAGGTCTTCTTTTCGCACGTGAACGCGGCAACTGCGCGCGTGCTGGCCGCGGAAGGCTGCGAGGTTGTGATTCCGCGCGAACAATCCTGCTGTGGCGCGCTGATGGTTCACTCCGGCTTGGAAGATGAAGCTGCCGAACTGGCGAAGAAGATGATTGCGGTCTTCGAGGCCGCGAAGGTGGACACCATTGTTATCAATTCCGCCGGCTGCGGATCGACCATGAAGGAGTACGGTTATCTTCTGCGCGACGATCCGGCCTGGGCTGCGCGCGCCGCTGCTTTCTCGGCAAAATGCAAGGACATCTCCGAGGTTCTTTGCGAACTGGAGCCGCAATCGCCGCGGCAGCCACTCAAGATGCGCGTCGCTTATCACGATGCCTGCCATTTGCAGCACGCGCAAGGCGTCCAGGCGCAGCCGCGGAAGCTGCTGGGCGGAATTCCGGGGCTGGAAGTGGCTGAGATTCCCGAGGGCTCGCTGTGCTGCGGTTCGGCTGGCGTTTATAACCTGGTGCAATCGGAGACAGCGAACCAACTCGGCGATCGCAAGGTGGAAAATCTTCTTACGACTGGCGCGGAGGCCGTGCTTTCGGCTAATCCGGGCTGCCTGCTGCAACTGATGAATGGCCTGCGCCGGCGCGGGATGAAGGCGATGCCCGCCTTCCACATGGTGGAATTGCTTGACGCTTCTATCCGCGGCATCTCTGCCGGAGAGCTGCTGCGGGGAGACAAGACTTCGCACGTTGAGGGAAATTGGAAAGCATGATTTCTGACCTTCGTAAATCCGAATTGCATTCCTCCGCAGGGCTTCTGCTTGAAGCTCGCTGCACTGGTGCGCCCCTTGCCGATCTGCCTGTATCTCTGCAGCCTGCTTCGCTCGAAGAGGCCTATTATGTGCAGGACGCAATTGCCCGCTCGCTTGAGCCTGATGGCGTGCGTGCGTGGAAGGTGGGCGCTCCAGCGCCGGACGCCACGCCGATGTTTGGGCCCATGATCTCAGCCTGGATCGGGGACGACGCCAGCGTTCTTGCGGAACCCCGCCACCGTCTTCGCGGCCTTGAGGCCGAGATATCTTTCCTGATCGGCCAGGACCTGCCACCGCGTCCTGATCCATACACGCGCGAAGAGGTTGTGGCAGCAATCGCAAGCTGCCATCCTGCTATCGAGGAGTTGGAGGCAGGGGTGATCGACCCGTCGAAAGTTGCGCGATTCACCATGATCGGCGATCTGCAGATGCATGGAGGCTTTGTCCACGGCCCGGCTGTGCCTGGATGGCAGAAGATCGATTTCGCGAAAGAGTCCGTGACACTTTCGGTAGATGGCAACGTCCGCGTAGAGCGCACGGCATCCAACACCGCCGGCACCGACCTGCTGCGACTGGTTCTCTACCTGGCCAATGAGGGCGCGACGCGCACCGGCGGCTTGAAGCGCGGAGACTGGATCACCACGGGAAGTTGGACCGGCAACACGTTTGCTTCTGCCGGTTCGCAAGTGAATGTGCGCTTCTCGACCGCCGGGAGCGTGTCGCTGCGTTTTGCTTGAAGATGCAAGTTGAAGATTGAGATTGTGTAAAGGCGCCTGGCGCCTGGTCATTCTGTTCGTTGAAATTTCATGAAAAGGAGTTCCCCACATGCCCCATTCCGTCGCCGCAACCGGTGTTGAGTTTCTGGCTCCTGTCAATGAGAGCTATGCGAAGATCCTGACGCCGGAGGCCGTTGCCTTTATCGTGGATCTGCAGCGCACTTTTAACGACCGCCGCAAGGCGCTGCTTGACGCCCGCCACGAGCGGCAGAAGCGGCTTGATGCCGGCGAAAAGCCCAATTTTCTCGCGGAGACGAAGGCAATCCGCGATGCGGAATGGACTGTGGCGCCGCTGCCCGCGGATCTTCTGGACCGCCGCGTGGAGATTACCGGCCCCGTGGACCGCAAGATGATTATCAACGCGCTGAACTCAGGCGCAAAGGTTTTCATGGCGGATTTCGAGGACTCCAACACGCCGCTATGGAACAACCTGCTCGACGGCCAGATCAACCTGCGCGACGCCATCCGGCGAACCATTAGTTACTCCGACCCTGCCACGAAGAAGCAGTACAAGCTGAACGACAAGACTGCTGTGCTGTTCGTCCGTGCGCGCGGGTGGCACCTTGAAGAGCAGCATGTGCGCGTGGATGGCGAGCCGATGTCGGGCTCCATCTTCGACTTCGGCCTCTATTTCTTTCACAATGCCAAAGAGCTGCTGGCGCGCGGGAGCGGTCCGTACTTCTATCTGCCCAAGCTGGAGAGCCATCTTGAGGCACGGTTGTGGAACGAAATTTTCATCCGGGCTCAGGAGAAGCTCGGGGTGCCGCAGGGCTCGATCAAAGGCACGGTGCTGATTGAGACAATCCTGGCCAGCTTCGAGATGGACGAGATTCTCTACGAGTTGCGCGAGCACTCCGCGGGACTGAACTGCGGCCGGTGGGACTACATCTTCAGCTTCATCAAGAAGTTTTCCAACGACCCGCATGCCGTGCTTCCCGATCGCGCGCAGGTAACAATGGCGACGCATTTCATGCGCAGCTATTCCAAGCTGGCCATCAAGACCTGCCACCGGCGCAAGGTTCATGCGATGGGCGGAATGTCGGCCTACATTCCCATCAAGAGCGACCTTGAGGCCAACGACAAGGCGATCGCGCAGGTAAAGGCCGACAAGGAACGCGAGGCCAGCGACGGCCACGACGGAACGTGGGTGGCTCATCCGGGCCTGGTCCCGGTGGCGATGGAAATCTTTGACCGCCTGATGCCGCAGCCGAATCAAATTTCAAAACAGTTGCCTGATTACAACGTCACCGCCGACGATCTGCTCCAGATACCCGCGGGACAGATCACGGATGCAGGGTTGAAACAGAATGTGGCGGTAGGCCTGGGCTACGTGGAAGCCTGGATGCGCGGCATCGGCTGCGTGCCCCTGTTCAACCTGATGGAAGACGCTGCCACCGCCGAGATAAGCCGCGCGCAACTCTGGCAGTGGGTTCACCAGAAGGCGAAGCTCAGCGATGGAAGAACTGTTGACACTCCGCTAGTGGAAAGCATTATCGCGGACGAACTCAAGAAGCAGAAGATTGCAGTGGATGCCGTGCGCTATTCCGCCTACGAAAAGGCCGCGGACCTGATGCGCGAACTTGTCAGCGCTCCGCAGTTTATCGAGTTCCTGACGCTGCCGGCCTATCAGCGGGTGCTGAAAGATGAGAAATTCGGCGCGGCAGCCTGACCGACCGGCTTCGCGTTGAAGTTGCTCTAATGTGGGTCGGCGGCATTGTGCCGGCGATCTGCACGAGGCATATATTCAGGCCGCCAGGCTTTTCAGCAGCCAGTAGTGAAAGCCATCCACAATGGCCATCAGTGCGGCCTGGTTCAAATCGCTGCTGACTCCCGCAGTGATCCATGGCTCGTGACCGTCGGCGTTGAAGCTTACCGTTACGCGAACGTGGGCCGCCGTGTCCTGTGCGGATACGTCGATGGCTGTCACGGTGAATGTGCCAAGGCGCATGTGTGCGATGGCCGGGTACCACTTCTCCAACTCCTGCCGCATTGCCTTGGTCAGTGCATCCACGGGGCCGGCGCCTTCGGCTCGCGTGGTGACCACGGATTCGCCGATGAACAACTGCATTGAAGCCTGGACATACCTGTTTCCAGTTTCGTCGGATTCGTCGAGAACGCGCCAGCTCTTCACGCTGAAGCGGTCTTGGAGGGTTCCGAGCACCTTCATGCAGGCCAATTTGAAAGAGACTTCGCTGACGGTGAACGCGCCACCGTCAATCATCCCCTGATTCGAGTCCATTAGCGCCTGCGCCTGTGCGGAATCGAGCGGTACACCAAGCGCCTCAGAGAGCAGAATGATATTGGCTCTTCCCGATTGAGCGTTGACGCCAATGACCGGGTTGGCGCCTACAATGGCCGGATCGCACCAGAGATAGGCTCCCGGATTCTTGCGTTCGCTGCTGCCGTGCATGCCGGCCCAGGTACCGAAAGCGCCCGGCCCGACGATAGGCGTTCCATGCGGCGCTTCAAGTCCGAAGGCAGCATAGGCCGAATGCGCAAGGCTGGTGAGTCCAGTAAGCGACGCGGAAGGCACGAATTCAGCTTCACCGCGGAGTTGCATGCTGCCAATGACTGTGGTCAGGTTTACATTGCCGCAGCGTTCTCCCGTGCCGAGAAGCGTGCCCTGAACCTGAACTGCGCCGGCAAGAATCGCGGCACGGCTATTGGCGACGCCAAGGCCGCGGTCCGTGTGACCATGAAATCCGAAGTTGGCCTCGGGATAACTTCGAATCAAACCGTCGATCACATGCGCAACTTCATCGGGACTGGCGCCGCCGGTGGTATCGCAAACAACCAAGCGGCTGACCTTCTGGTCGACGCACTGTTCTACGATCTGCCGGAAGTAGTCCAGGCTCTGCTTTTTGAAATCGGCGTCGCAGGGGTTGCCGTTTTCGCGCCGGCCGCAAGCGGCGTCCATGGCATGTTCAAAATCAACGAAGACCTCAAGGCCGTTGTCATGCAGGCACTGAATGGTTTCCGAAACCATGAGCAGGTTTTCTTCCGGCGTAGTTTCAAGGGATTTTGTTATATCCAACAGCCTGGATTTGACCACGACCACCGCAACAGAGACGCGCTTCTTGTTGGCGACGATGAATCTCACGTCGGGCCAATCCTGAACTTTGGCGCCACGGCCGCGGGTTCTGCCGAACAATGCGAGTTGCATGGAGCCGGTGTCGACCGATTCGAGAGCGCCGGTCAGGTCAGTAACAAACTGGTTGGCGCCCGCAAAGCCGATCTCCGCATAGCGGACGCCAAAGGCACCCATCCGCTGCAGCAGCATGACGGCGTTCGGCACCGAGATTTCGAGGTTTGGCTGCTGCATCCCGTCGCGAAGACTGGTATCGAACAGTTCGATTCTTCTGGCTTTAGTTGCTGTCATTTTCCCCTGTTTGCGATTGCAAGAGGCAGCCCGGTGTGGGGGCTCTTGCGGAAGAAGATTCACTCTTCATCATATCTAAATTTGCGACGGCACAGGCGTGAAGAAGCCTTAGATCGGCTCAGAGAGCGCACAGTTGAGGCAGAACACTCAATGAATCTGCCGGGAGGGCTGGAAAGCGGGAACAAAGAGAGGTAACTTTGCGTCTTAATGTGTGGGTTCCCTTCTCGACCTGCTCAATTATGCGGGGGGGCATTGCTGGTGTGGAGTACTGGAGGGAAATGCACAGACTTGGCCAATTCAGAGGTGTGTCGCCGGGCGCGCCGGTATGGATGGCCGTGACTTTGACAATCGTCCTGGGCGTGGCGTTTTCTTCGCGTGCTGCCGCACAGTTACTTCATCCGGCTGATGGAACTGCGCCGTCGTTCGAGGTGGCGTCAATCAGGCAAAGCCGCGCGGATGGAGGGTTTGAGAACTATCAGCTTTCGAACGCGCGCTTTCATGTGGAGAACGCGCCCCTGACGGCGCTCATCCGGTTTGCCTTCGACATCAGGTCCGACAATCAGCTTTCGAAGGAGCCGGCGTGGATTGCTTCTGAGAAGCTCGATATCGATGCGAAGGTCGATGACTCCGATGTGGAGGCAATGAGCAAGCTGCTTCCCGACCAGAAACTTGAGCAATATCGCCTGATGCTCCAGTCCCTGCTTGTGGATCGATTCAAGCTGAAAGTCAGCACCGGAATGAAGGCGCTACCGGTTTATGCATTGGTTGTGACAAAAAGTGGCGCAAAGCTGACGGCATCGAATGTATCACCGGAGGCGATTGCGCGGCGCGTGCCTATTCTGGCAGGAGGTTCGAGAGGTGAGTTGCAGGCGAGCTCGGTGTCGATGGCGCTGTTTACGCAGTGGTTGTCGGGGCGAGAGGAGACGGACAATCGAGTCGTGATCGATGCAACCGGACTGAAGGGCGGCTTCGATTTCACCTTGCATTGGACACCGCGGAACGCGCGCATGGAACCGCTCAATGGAGCTGGCGCCGCACAGGGAGCAGCGAGTGCGGCGTCGCAGGATTCTGCAGGGCTTTCGATTCTTACCGCGCTGCAAGAACAGCTCGGATTGAAGCTCGAGCCACGCAGGGCTCCTGTCGAGGTTCTTGTCATTGATAATGTTGAGCGGCCTTCGCAAAACTAGCGCCGGGCAAGGAGAACGTCGCGATTTGTGACCAAAAACCTCGGAATTGCTGAAACAAATCAAGGGGGCGGGCGTCTTATCGGTGTATTCTTCTCAGGATCAAATAAAACAAGTGGTTTGTATCTCTGTAAGCCCGGATGCCGGCCATAGAAGAGGATTATCCGCATGATGAGTGTAGTTGCTGAGCGTAGACCGATTCGCAGGAGGGTGCTACTCGGCCTGGCCTGTTTCGCGATGGGATTGATTCCGGTTGTCTCTGGCGCGCTCTATGCGGGCCGAGTAAATGCGCAAGCTCCGGCGGCAATTCCGGACCACGATATTGTTGGCCCCTGGCAGGGAACGCTGCACGTTCCTGCATCAGCCAATCGTCCAGGGATCGACCTGCGAATCGTGAACAAGATTACCAAGGGAGACGACGGCAAGCTGAAGGTAACGGACTACAGCATCGACCAGGGCGGTCAGGGAATGACAGCTTCGTCGGCCAGTTTTCAGGACAATGTGTTCAAGTACGCCATCGAGGCGATCGATGGCAGTTATGAGGGGAAGATTTCCGCCGACGGCAAGTCGATTGCCGGAAACTGGACGCAGGGTCCAAATCCGCTCCCGCTGCTGCTGGAGCGGGCGACGCCGGAGACCGAGTGGACCATACCACCGCCGCCGGTGAGTTTGCCGCCAATGGCTGCCGAGGCGAGTCCGAGCTTTGAAGTGGCCACGATCAAGCCGAGCAAACCGGATGAACCGGGCAAGATGTTCGGTGTGCGCGGAGCTCACTTCAAAACGATCAACACGACACTGACCGATCTGATTACGTTCGCCTATGGAGTGCAGCAAAAGCAGGTTGTGGGCGCACCGTCGTGGATGGATACGGACAAGTGGGATATCGAGGCGCAGCCTGATGTGGCCGGCGCTCCTAACAAGCAGCAGGTGGCGACCATGGTTCAAAAGCTGCTGGCCGACCGTTTCAAGCTCGCGTTCCACAAGGACACGAAGGAGTTGTCTGCGTATGTGCTGACCGAGGCCAAGGGCGGACAAAGAATGAAAAAGGGCAGCGACGATCCAAACCAGCTTCCGGGCCTGTTCTTCCGGGGACTGGGCGTGCTGACCGTGCAGAACGCCACGATGCAGGACTTTGCGGGACTCATGCAGTCTGCAGTTTTGGACCGGCCGGTGGTGGATCAAACTTCGCTGCCAGGTAAGTGGAACTTTCTGCTGAAATGGACGCCGGATGAGTCGCAGTTCGGCGGCATGGGTGTCAAGGTGCCTCCGCCGAGCGATGCGCCCGATGCGCCTCCGCCTCTGTTCACAGCTATTCAGGAACAGATAGGACTGAAGCTGGATGCGGGCAAGGCCCAGGTTCCAGTTCTGGTAATCGAAAAGGCTGAGAAGCCTTCTGACAATTAAGCAATTGGTGGAAATCAACTGATGGCGCGGCGCGCTTCCAAAATCTCGCACCTCTGCGCATTCGTGTGCCTCTGTGCCTCAATTTCGGCGTGGGCTGCGGAATATCACGGACAGGTGTTTTTCAACGGCGTGCCAGTGCCGGGAGCGACGGTTGCGGTTACACAGGACGACAAGCGGTTCTCCACCGTTACCGACCGGCAGGGCCTGTATGAGTTTGCCGATCTTGCCGATGGCCAATGGAAGATCGAGATCGAGATGAGCGGATTCTCGAAGCTCGATGGCAACGTAACAGTAGCGTCTGATACTCCACAGGGCAATTGGGAGTTGAAGTTGCTGGGGCTGGAGCAGATGCTGGCCCAGGCGCAAGAAGGCAAGCCGCTCAAGGCGCGTCCTGCGGCGGAGACCAAGCCGGCTTTGAACGAGGAAGCGCAGAAGAACGCGGACACGAATGTACCTGCTGCGCCGCCAGCGGCTGACGATGCGGCCGATAAGTCCGCAGATGGATTGCTGATCAATGGCAGCGAGAATAATGCGGCAACTTCGCAGTATTCACTATCGCCGGCATTCGGCAATCGACGGCCGGGAGCAAAAGGCCTTTACACCGGAAGTGTCGGCGCGATCGTGGACAACTCGGTGTTCAATGCACGGCCTTACTCGCTGACCGGGCAGCAGACTCCGAAGGACTTTTACAGCAGGGTGACGACGGTGGTGACGCTGGGTGGTCCTCTGCGCATTCCCAGACTTATGCCGATTGGGCCCAATTTCTTTGTCGCCTACCAGTGGACGCGCAATGCGGATGCGGCGAACCAGACCGGGTTGGTGCCCACAGCGGCTGAGAGAAGCGGAAATCTGTCGGGAGTGCTGAACGCGCAGGGACAGCCTGTAACTATCAACAATCCCGCCACCGGTCTGCCATTTACCGGTAACATCCCGGTAAGTTCGCAGGCTGCGGTGCTGTTGAGTCTCTATCCGCAGCCTAACCTGGCGGGTAACTCGCGCTATAACTACCAGGCCGCGGTGTTGAATAACACGCATACAGACGGACTGCAGTCGCGGCTGACCAAGACCATTGGCCACCGTGACCAGTTATATGGCGGATTCGCATTTCGGAGCTCGCGGGCAAACAATACCAACCTCTTCAACTTTGTGGATACCACGAATTCACTGGGTATCGATACGAACGTGAACTGGTCGCACCGCTACCGTCACCAGACCTTCGTGCTGCTGGGCTATCACTTGACACGGTTACGTACGGACGTGCGTCCCGCGTTTGAGGGCCGCGTGAATGTTTCGGGACAGGCTGGTATTAGCGGCAACGACCCGGACCCAGCGGATTGGGGTCCGCCGGGGCTGACATTTTCGAGCGGGATCGCCGGGCTCAGCGATGCAAACAGCGCCTTCAATCGCAACCGAACAGATGCGATGTCGGTTAATGTATCGACGAACTATCGACGCCACAACTTTGTCTTTGGCGGCGATTTTCGCAGGCAGGAGTTCAACGAATTCGGACAGCAGAACCCGCGGGGGACATTCGCGTTTACCGGCACGGCGACGCAGGCGGGCGGGAGTTCTTCTTCCGGGGGTGCTTCTGCGACAACGGGCTCAGACCTGGCGGATTTTCTGCTCGGGATTCCGGACACGAGCGCGATTTCGTTCGGCAACCCCGACAAGTACTTTCGACAGTCGGTCTACGACCTCTACTTTACTGACGACTGGAGGATGCTGCCACAGTTGACCGTCAACGCCGGCATGCGCTGGGACTACGGCGCGCCCATGACAGAGTTGTTTGGAAGGCTTGCGAATCTTGATGCTTCGCAGGGATTTACTACGGTGGCGCCGGTGTTGGCCAACAGTCCAAAGGGCACAGTGACCGGGATGTCCTATCCAAGCTCGCTTGTGCATTCGGACAAGCGCGGGTTTGAGCCGCGCATCGGCATCTCGTGGCGGCCGATACCAGCATCGACGCTGGTGGTGAGGGCAGGTTACGGAATCTACGACGACACGTCGGTTTACCTTGCCGCCGCGGAAAGCATGGCAGAGCAGGCGCCTTTCTCGACCAGCCTGAGTGAAGCCAACAGCAGCGGATGTCCGTTGACATTGGCCAATGGATTCCTTCACTGCGTGGGCGCTGCCGCGGATACTTTTGCAATCGATCCAAACTTGCGCGTGGGCTACGCGCAGAACTGGCAATTGTCTGCGCAGCGGGATTTGCCCTGGGCGCTGGTGATGACGGCCACTTATCTGGGAACCAAGGGAACGCACGGAATGCAGGAGTTTCTTCCCAACACTTATCCGATCGGCGGGACGAACCCGTGTCCAACCTGTCAAACGGGATTTGTCTATCGCACTTCTGGTGGTAATTCGACGCGCGAGGCCGGGCAACTCCAGTTACGGCGCAGGCTACGCAGTGGATTTACGGCGAGCGTGGACTACACATGGGCGAAAGCAATGGATGACGACGCGCAGATTGGCGCGCAGGGCCATGTGACTGCGACAACGGCAAGCGCAAGCCAGGCGGGGCCGGGACCTGGGCCGACTGTCGCGCAGAACTGGCGCGATTTGCGCGCCGAACACGGACTCTCGACCTTCGATCAGCGGCAACTATTGAACGCGCAGATTCAGTACACGACCGGGATGGGAATTGGCGGCAGAACGCTGATGAGCGGATGGCGTGGGAGGCTGCTGAAAGAATGGACGGTGGTGAGCAAGATCTCAACCGGCACCGGCCTGCCGGAGACGCCTATCTTTCTGGCGGCCGTGCCAGGCACGGGTATAACGGGAACGATTCGGCCGAACCTTACGGGCGCGCCAGTTTATACCGCGGCTTCCGGCTACCATCTGAACGTGGCTGCATTCGCGGCGCCCACTGCGGGCGCGTGGGGCACCGCACGGCGGGACTCGATTACCGGGCCTGATCAGTTCAGCTTGAACGGGGCTATGTCGCGGACTTTCCGGCTAAGGAATCCCTTCAACCTGGATGTGCGGATCGATGCGAGCAACCTGCTGAATCATGTTGTCTTTACTGCATGGAACACGGTGGTGAACAGCACAACATTTGGGCTGCCTGGATCAACCAGTCCCATGCGCAGCTTTCAGGTGACGGGGCGGCTGAGGTTTTGACGATGCAAAAGCTCGAGACAAAGCTTAAGGCATTGCTGCTGCTGACGACGCTGACTGTGGGCGTGGGCGCTGGTGCGCAGAAGATCGGCTCCAATACGGCGCCGGATCAAACCGGCAACTTCAAACTCACTTTGAACTCGCAACTTGTGGTTGAGACTGTTGTTGTGAAGGACAAGCAGGGTAAATTCATCAGCGGGCTCGCCGCGAAGAACTTTACGGTAACCGAGGACGGAGCACCGCAGACGATCAAATTCTGCGAGCATCAGCAGTTCTCAGAGACGGTGGACCCTCTGCCACCAACTCCGATAGACGATGACAATATTACGATTTACAAAAAGCTGACCCATACGCAGATTGCGCCGGAAGCTCCGGAGAGCAACAAATACAAGGATCGACGTCTGCTTGCGCTCTACTTCGACATGACCGCCATGCAACCGCAGGACCAGATGCGCGCACTGACTGCAGCGGAACATTTTGTGCGCACGCAGATGACTGCCGCGGACCTGGTCTCGATCCTGGAGTTTAACGGCGGGTCGGTTGCTGTATTGCAGGATTTTACGGCCGACCGCAACCGACTGCTGAGCATTTTGCAGACGCTGATTGTGGGCGAGGGGCAAGGTTCGGCGGATTCCATTGATGACTCCGCAAGCGCCGACACCGGCGCCGCATTCGGGCAAGACGATAGCGAATTCAACATCTTCAATACAGACCGGCAGCTTTCCGCCTTGCAGACCACGGCGAAAATGCTGGAGCAGATGAGCGAGAAGAAGTCGCTCATCTACTTTGCCAGCGGCCTGCGCCTGAACGGCGTGGATAACATCGCGCAGTTACATGCGACCATCGACGCAGCGGTGCGGGCCGGCGTTTCCTTTTGGCCAGTGGATGCGCGCGGACTGGTGGCGAGCGCGCCGCTTGGAGATGCGACACAGGGCTCGCAGGGAAATGCCGGCATGTATAACGGAATGGCGGCGCAGGCTTTGACTGACAGGTTTCAGCAGTCGCAGGACACGATGTACTCGCTTGCAGCCGACACGGGCGGTAAAGCGCTGTTTGACAACAACGATCTGACACGGGGAATCGTGCAGGCGCAGCGCGCCATTTCGGACTACTACATTGTTGGCTACTACACCACAAACACCGCACAGAACGGCCGCTTCAGGCGCGTAAAGATTACAGTGGACGCTCCACCTGACGCCAGCCTCGCCTATAGGGAGGGCTACTACGCAAACAAGGAGTTCGCCAAATTCACTGAAGTGGACAAGGAGCGGCAACTCGAAGATGCGCTCATGCTCGGCGACCCGATCACCGATCTAACCATTGCAATGGAGATCGATTATTTTCAGCTCAACCGCGCCGAGTATTACGTACCTATCATCGTGAAAATCCCTGGCCGGGAACTGGCTCTGGCCAAGCGATTCGGAGCCGAGCACACGGTGATCGACTTTGTCTGCGAGATCAAGGATGAGGCAGGCGGCTTCACGGTCAGCAATGTTCGAGACAACGTGGACATAAAGCTGAGCGACGCAACCGCGCTTGAGTTGGCAAAGCGGCCGGTCGAGTACGACTCCGGTTTCACGCTGCTGCCGGGCAGGTACTCTATCAAGTTCCTTGCGCGCGATGACGAGACGGGAAGGATTGGGACCTACCAGACGGAGTTCATCATCCCAAATCTGAACAAGGAGACAAAGCGCGTTCCCATCAGCTCAGTCGTGTTAAGCAGTCAGCGCGTGAACACCAGGGATGCGCTTTATAACGCTGCCAAGAGTAAACAGCAAATCAAGGACGATGCGAAGAATTCCCTGGTGCAGGAAGGACTCAAGCTGATCCCAAGCGTGACTCGTGTATTCAACACCGCGCGCGAGATGTACGTGTATCTGCAGGCCTATGATGGCGGCTCTGCTGTCACGGGGGATGCGGCCGCCGCGGCGAAACCAGCGTCGCCGTTGATTGCTTTTGTGAGCCTGTACCGGGAGGGCAAAAAGGCATTTGAATCGACACCTATCGCCGTGAAACCGGAGCAGGGGAGCCGGCTAGGCATCGTGCCGTTCAGTTTCCAAATAGCACTGAGCGATCTTGCGCCGGGCGAATATCGATGCCAGATAAGCGTGCTCGATCCTTCCGGAAACCGAGTAGCGTTCTGGGTGAACCCGATCATGCTGGTGAAGTGAAAAGAGGCATCGGCATGCACGATGGTTGGTGCGCGATTTTGTCCGTTGCCATGTTGCTTGCGTCGGCACGCCTCATAGCCCAGACGACTTCCCCATCTCGTGGTTGGGCGATTGCCCTCCACGGAGGCGCCGACGAAGGCGAGTGGGAGCACATGGACGCTGCCACGGCGGCTGCTTTGTAGCCCATTTCAAGGCTACTTCCTGGTTCGCGCCTGCCCAAGAGGGATCAGTTCAATATCCCGAACGCGTGCCGGTGCTGTGCCGGGCGGTGTAGCCGTTGAATAAAACGCCAGGCCCTGGCTAGAGGCGGCCGGGTAAATGAGGTTGGTAAGCACGGTTTCACCGTCTTCGCCAAAGACCTCAATTGAATTATTGTCCACAACAATCTCGATCGGAATTCCTTCTGTCTGAGAGTGCTTGAGCGGGGCTGTCACGCGGGCCGGGAAGTCCGAGGACCAGTCAGTCTTTCCAGAGCGGGTGCGATCGACAAAGATACGACCCGTGGCCAAGTCGACGCCGACTACGGTTTCTTCCGTGGCGGGATCGTCGGGATTGATGGAGCTGCGGCGGAGGCGGATGCCGGCTTCAGATGCGTCGCCGGGGTCGAGAGTAAAGCGCAGCCGGTAGACGCTGCCAGACAACTTCTTTGCGGAAATACGTTCATTCGCCTTCGCAACCGTCTGAAACGCCGGAGCACCGAACATGGCCAGATAGCGTTTGTCGACCGGCAATCCGAGAACAGGTTCCTGGACTAACAAGAGGGGTTCCTGGGCGGGTGTTGGCGGGGGATACGCAGGGGGCTCGCGAAGGTAGAGATGACGAGCGAGAGTCATTTCACCTCGTCCGGGCAAGGAAGGCAGCTTGGAAGCATACTTCCAATTACTCATCCAGCCAATCCAGGTGCGGTCTTCGCTGGAGGGAAGATTCGAGAACGATGTGGAAGCGTAGAAGTCATTGCCCCAATCGACCCAGTGGGGACCGGAGCCGGGATGGTCTTCGATGAAGCGGGAGCCATCGAACTGGCCGATGAAGTACTGGTCGGCTGAACCCCCTGCCGGGCCGCCTGGATTGATGTTGACGTTGAGGAGCCAGCGGGTGGCCACGAGCTTATCTTGCTCGTCGTATATGGGAAGCTCGAAAAGGTCGGGGCATTCCCAGACGCCCGAGACTGCGCCGGCGGGGCCGAATTCGCTGGCCAACTCCCATTGGCGCAGGTTATGAGAGCGGTAGAAGCGCAGCTTGTGCTGGTCGGGGAGCGAGACGACCATGACCCAGCTTTGCGAAAGCGCGTGCCAAAAGACTTTGGGATCGCGAAAGTCCTTGAGGCCGTGGTCAATGACCGGGTTTACTGAGTACTTCGTCCAGGTTGCGCCGCCGTCGCGGCTGAAGGCGATGTTCTGGGTCTGCTTGTCCTGCGAGGCTCCGGTGTAAATGGCAACCATGCATGCAGGGGTCTTCTGGCCTGGGTCTGCACAGAGACCGCTGGTATTGTCGGCGTCCACAACCGTGGAGCCGCTGAAGATGGCGATCCCTTTCTCTTCGGCGAGTGCGACAGGGAGTTGCTTCCAGTGGACGAGGTCGGGCGAGACGGCGTGTCCCCAACTCATGTGGCCCCACTGATCTGCAAAGGGGTTCAACTGGAAGAAGAGGTGGTATTGACCGTTGAGGAGGACGGGGCCGTTGGGATCGTTGATCCAATTGGGCGGGGAAGAAAAGTGGATCTGCGGCTGCCAGGGGGCGGCAAGGGCGGGCGCCGCCGGAGCGGACGCAGGCTGCTGTGCGAAGGCAGTCGCGGCGAAAATAAGCGCCGCCGTCAGCAAGAAACCGTGCCCGACAATTGCCGGTGCGCGGAGAGGAAGTTCCGTGGGCATACCCCGATTCTACTAGGTAGACTCCGGGTTCTCACATTGATAAAAGCCTGGGCCGCACAGGAAGAAGTTGCCGGCCTTTGTGGTTCCCCAGGGATGGAGGTATCCCGCTCCCGGCTACTGGGCCTCCTCTCGTAGCATGGTCACAATTTGGTGAGGCAGTGTGATCGAAAGAGGGCCTGTGCCGGGCGCAGGAATTGTGCCAGCTGCTGCCGTTCGCTGCGTGGCAGAGACCAGAAACAGCCGCGACAGCTGCCTTGGCTCAAGGGACGATTTCCCGATGGCAATGCTACAATTCGGTCGCTGCTGTACATCGACGTTTCGCGCCCACAGGCGCGCGATGAACTTCGAAATTGAAAGCGGAGAGCTCTATGAAAAAAGTAATTACGGCCGCCCTATTGGCCTGCGCCCTATTGGGAATATCGCCTGCTTTCGGCCAGGTGAAGATGACGCGCGATCAAATGCTCTTTTACACCTCGGACTGGAAGGGCGATCGATTCCCCGACGGACGTCCGAAGGTCCCGGACGCGCTGCTCAAGCGGGCAGTGGACATGTCCATTGAAGACCTTTGGGACTTTTTGCGCTCGCACGGCTATCAGAATCAGTTTGAGGCGGGCTGGCAGGCTCTTCATATTGAGAAGCCATTTGCCGGCCGTGCGCTTACAGCGCAATATATGCCGACACGCCCGGACATGGCTAAGGCCATTACCGCCGAGGGCAAAGCGGAGGGACGGGTTGGCGGAAACAATATGTGGCCCATCAGTGAGCTGCAGATTGGAGATGTCTATGTCGCCGACGGCTTTGGCAAGATCATCGAGGGCACGCTGATCGGGTCCAATCTCGGCAACGGAATCGCAGCACATACTCATACAGGCTTTGTATTCGACGCCGGCATAAGGGACCAGGAAGAAAACCGCGCGATCCCCGACTTCAACGGATTCTATCGGGGTTACGATCCATCCGCATGGGCGCAGATGGAGTTGACGTCGATCAATGCGCCGATTCGTATCGGGCGGGCAGTTGTATTGCCGGGAGACCTAGTTCTGGCCAAGCCGGAAGGCGTTCTGTTCATCCCTGCGATCCTGGCAGCAGAGGCAATCAGCACAGCGGAATTCACAGCGCTCAAGGACGACTACAACTTTGAATTGAATCGCGAGGGCAAGAACGGCGCGGAATTCGAGGGCGGTTGGACAGTCAAGAAATATGACGGCCTGGCGGCGTGGATCGGGGCACATCCCGACAAGCTGAAAATGTCGCGGAGCGAATTTGACGCGCTGTTAGCCAAGTCAAAGGAACACGCGGATCATTGATCCGAATGTGTTCGCCTGAGAACGGGAGGCACGGACTCAAATGGAAAGCTCCCTTTGAGTTCGTGCAATGCTATCCGTTGCTGAAACCGTGCAGCATAGGCAGGCTGCCGAGCGACGGCGGCAGTTCTTTCATGGGCCCCATCCACTTCAACTCCCGGTCGATGTCTGGGTGGAGCCGATATTTCTTCGCGACGGACGCGATGGTTGAGCCCGTCAGTACGATCTTCGAAAGATCGTACTGGCCGAGTCCAGCCTGGGCGCAGTAACGCAGATAACCTACCCAATCGGGATTGATGGACATCGCTTCAAGGCCGACACGATCCGCCGCAATGTAATCAGTGGAAGCGATGGCGATATGCGAAGGCACTGGCGTACCGTCGTTGGGTCCTTCGCCTTCCATCCCCTCAAAGCCGTCGATCACCGCCGCTCCCCAGTTTGGTTGCAGCTTCTGCGCGGTGAGCAGCATGTTGTAGTGGGTCTGGCGAATTCCTACGTGATACTTGCGCTTGTCGTTCCAGCGCGGCTCTCCGGGAGCGCTGCGAAGGGGCGTGCCGAGAACCATGTTCTTAACCGACATGGTTGCGACCACGGTGTTATGGGTCTTCATCATCGAGCTGCTGATCACATACGCGTCGGGATCCAAAAGCCGAGCAGCGAGACGCACTGGAGTGACGTGCAGGTCGAAGTCAATCAGAGGGATCGTCTCGTACTTCCCCTCGCGGTTCAGGTCCACCAGGCTCACCTTTTGGGCCCGCCGTTCCCTGGCCAACTCGTTGTATTTGAAGTTCTCAAAGACCTCGAGCGTGTCATCCGCGGAGGATTCGGCGATAATGACCGGCCCATGAAAGCGCGGCTCCAGGTAGTCAAGAATGCCGGCAAGGGCATCCACATGTGTAGACGCTAGTTGATTCCTGCTGCTGACGCCATTGGGTTTGATCACCACGTACTTCTTGTGCTTCAAGTCCGGCTGAATCTGGTCATCGATACGAACGAGCGCCTGGTAGACATTCAGGCGCCGGCTGTCGCCCTGGATCAGCGCAACCTTCGAGGGCGCAGAAAAGTCCGGCGCTGCCGGTACGCTCGGTAAAGCAGATTGCGCTGCATTCAAGAGCCGCGACTGCAACAAAACGCCTGTTCCAGCAATCTGCACAAAATCTCTGCGCGAAAGACTCATTTGTCATCCTTTTTCAAGCTAATTTCTATCGTCAGCCTGAGTTCGCACTTCTGGATGTGAGCTACAGCACATGCTTCGGACCCGGTCCCGAATGCCCTTTCCTCGGGCTCTTTCCAAGTCTTGTCATTCGTGGGTTCTACGGCGACCAGCAAAGCCAAACTCATCCGGCACGTTCAAGAACCAGGGCCGCCTGCAGCATGGCCTTCGCATAGGCAATGTCGTAAAGGTCGCCTGCATATCCACCGCCGCCTGGATAGCCTTTGATGGGTCCACGCGCACGGTCATAATCCAGAGCACGTGGATGCTCCGGGTATAACTCACGTGAGTACTTCTGCTTTACCAGCTCGCGCATTACCGCGAACATGTTTATGTCGCCTTCGTCGATAAATCCCTCGTCGTATTTCTCATAGGGCTTCATCACGTGCGGGTTGCGGTAATGCATATGGTTGATGCGATCTCTGGAACCGAAGTAGCGGCAGACCTCAACCGGATCTTCTCCCATTTCCTGCGTAACACCGCAGTCGAATGTGATGCCGTTCGACGGGCTATCCACGATTTCGATCAGGTGCTTCCAGCCCGCGACCGTTCCCATAATCTGGTGCGAACCGCGGCTTAACGGGAAGGGGGGATCGTTGGGATGAAGCGCCAGCCGCACATTCGCCTTTTCGGCCACTGGAACCACAGCCTTCAGAAAGTAGGTTATGTTGGCCCACATCTCGTCCAGGTTGTGCGTGCCCTCCTCCGGCTGCGGAGGCAGGCCCTGCATCCGGTCGTAGTCCACGCCGGTCAATCCCGCACCACCCCTGCCAACTTCCTCGTAATAGCCTTCCATTGCCCGGTGGGCGTAGAAGTTGTATTCGACGACGGGAATGCCAACCTGGCCTGCGGCCTGAATCGATTGCCGGAGCTTATCGATCTCCTCGTCCCGCCCCGGACGGCCGTAGATAGCGTCATGAAACCCGCCGATCATCAGGTTGCCGAGCACGACACCGCTTGCTTTGAGCTTGTCGACAATCGGCTGCAGCGCACTCACTGTCCACGGGAGAGCTGGACCTCCGCTCAGCACGTGATAGACGCCGATCTGGACAACACCACGAATGGCCTCATCGGTAACGCCATCGCCGAGATTGATTGCAGAGGCAATCTTCGGTGTGGCGGCGCCTTCCTGCGGCATACCGTCACCCAGCCACCAAGGCTTCTTGCCGGACTGCGCCGTTGCCGCATGCAGGAGCGCGGGTGCAAGTGCTGTCGCCGCTAATCCCCTGAGAATGCCTCTTCGCGAGATGCCGGATGTCATGTTCAAACGCTCCAGAGAGTCGAAATGTATTGCGGCCTAGGATTCTTCCACAAAGCGATCCTCTCCGTCTACTGAGAACTCCATGCGCAACTTCTGAGCGTTTGACATCCGCGAGTGTGGGAGTACGATGGGATGACAAAAATTCTCAAAGGAAAAGTGAATATGTCCGATGACAGCAGGACTGCGGTTAACCGTCGCAGCGTACTCAAGTCTTCATTAGCCATGCTTGCCGGCGGGGTACTTGCCCGCACCGCAGACGCTGCTGAGCCCACAATCAAGAACGTAAATACAGCTTCAAGCCCGTCGACTTTGAAGATTACCGACATGCGCTATGCGGTGGTCGTCAAACCGGGACCGAGCCCCTGCGTTCTGATTCGCATAGACACGAACCAGGGCGTCTATGGCCTTGGAGAGGTGCGCGATCTCGCGGGTCCGCAGTATGCGATGGTGCTCAAAAGCCGCATTGTCGGCGAGAACCCTCTCAACATCGATTACCTCTTTCAGAAGATTGCCCAGTTTGGTGGCGACGCGCGGCAGGCAGGCGGCGTTTGCGCAGTGGAGATGGCGCTATGGGACATCGCGGGTAAGGTCTACAACATCCCCGTCTACCAAATGCTGGGCGGGAAATGGCGCGATTCAATTCGCATCTACGCCGACACAACAGAGGCTCCGGAACCGAAAGAATATGGACTACGTGCCAAAGAGCGCAAGGAGGCCGGCCTTACCTGGATAAAGATGGACCTGGGCATCAATATGCTGAAAGGGATTCCGGGCACGGTAATGCAACCCGCCGGAATGGATAAGTGGGAGTTGCGAAACCAGCCTCACCCCTTCACTGCCACCGAGATTACCGACAAGGGCATTGATCGGCTCTGCGAGTACGTCGCCTCCGTGCGCGAAAACGTCGGTTATGAAATGCCACTGTCGATGGATCACTTTGGCCACATAGGCGTGAAGTCGGTTATCCGGCTCAGCAAAGCGTTTGAAAAATTCAACCTGGAGTGGATGGAAGATGTCATTCCCTGGTACCTCACGGATCTTCTGAAGGAGATCACCGAAGCCAGTCCGACGCCCATCCTTACGGGCGAAGATATTTACCAATTTACTGACTTTGAGACTCTTTGCAAGGACCATGTGGTCGACAAGATTCAGCCCGACCTGGCAACCTCAGGCGGCATTCTTCAAACGCACAGAATCGGCGACATGGCTTTCCGCTATGGCGTACCGATGGCGATGCACTTTGCAGGGACACCGGTGAGTTGCATGGCAAACGTGCACTGCGCCGCGGCTTCGCGCAACTTCCTCGCGCTTGAAAACCATGCGCTGGACGTGCCGTTCTGGCAGGACCTGGTTACCGGCATCGAGAAACCCATCATCAACAAAGGCTTTATCAAGGTTCCGGATACGCCCGGCCTTGGAGTTACGTTGAACGACGATGAGGTGAAGCGGCATCTCAAGCCGGGCACGGGATACTTTGAGCCGACACCCATGTGGGACGATGCGCAATCATGGGACGACGCTCTCTTCAGTTAGTTGCTGTGGCCGGATGCACGAATAACGAACAGGTCCATCTGGCGGCGTTTACGAGAAAACTGAAATGTCCATGGTCGCGACTTCGTCGATCAATGGTTTGAAGTCCATGTACGGAAGAATGTCGCGCCCGATATCGATTCCTGGAGCGACTTCGATCAACCGCACGCCATCGGCGTCTAACCGGAAGACCGCCCGCTCAGTCACGTACAGCACCTCTTGTCCGTGCTGGCGGGCATAATCCGCGGCAAAGGTTATGCGCTCCACATTGCCGACGAGCTTGTGAATCTTCCCAGCTTTCGCGATGGTTAGCTTCCCGCCTTCCCAGCGTACCTGGCTTCCCTGCGCACCGAAAGATCCGCAGAAGACCACCTTCTTTGCATTCTGAGCGATCTCCATAAAGCCGCCTGGGCCCACGAGATTGCCGCCGAGATGCGAGACATTCACATTGCCACAAGCGTCCGCTTCTCCCATTCCCAGGAACGTGATGTCGATGCCGCCGCCGCTGTAGTAATCGAACTGTTCGATCGAAGGCACTATCGCATCCGCATTGCGCGCTGCGCCGAACAAGTGATCGTCGAGCATCCGGCCGTTATGGGTCCCTTGCTCGACGCTCATCCACAGGTCGTCCGCAATTCCCTGCTCGGCAATCACGGCGAAGATTCCGCCGGGAATGCCAAAGCCGAAGTTGACCGATGCACCGGGCCGCAACTCCATCGCTGCTCGGCGCGCGATAATGCGCCGCTCCAGCTTCGCCGGCATTTCGGCGGCCATCGCGCCGAGATGCGCTCGACGCGATCCGCTTACCGTCGGATCGTAACCCATTCCGTAGAAGAGTTGCTGATCGCAGTCTTCAACGACGGCGTCAATCATGATGCCAGGTATGCGAACACTCCGTGCGTGCAGAGCGCCAGTCTCGACGACTTGCCGCACCTGCGCAAGAACAATCCCGCTGCAGTTATGAGCCGCAAGTGCGATGGAGTGAATATCGAGGTCAACGGCTTCTTCTTCTGAGCTGATATTGCCGCGCGTGTCCGCGTAGGTTCCGCGCACGATGGCGACGTCCACCTTGAATGGCGTGTAGCGGAGCACTTCCCTTCCATCGATCGACATCAGTTCAACAAGATTCTCCTGGCTGCGGCGGTTGCAGCGGCCGCCGTCCTGACGGGGATCAACAAATGTGCCCAGTCCGGAGTGAGTGATCAGTCCTGGGCGGCCCGCACCTATCTCGCGAAGAAGCTGTTGAATGACGCCTCCCGGAAAGCAGTATGCTTCAATCTTCTCTTCGCGGATAAGCTGCTGAATCTTTGCCGACCATGTGAAGTGCGAAGCGATGATCTTCCGGATCATTCCTTCGTGGGCAAAGCGGTTCGTTCCAAGATCTCCCCGATCGCCCAGTCCCAGCGAATGAACGAGCGTCAAATCGCGGGGCTCGCCAGTTTCCAGAAACCTCTTCTCGATGGCGGCGAAGATGGCTTCGGCCGAAATCATTCCGGCTCCGTTGCCGCTGATGGCAACAGTGTCGCCATTTCTGATCATCGCGGCTGCAGCCGCTGCCGTTGTGAACTCGACCTTGCCCATTCAACTCTCCTTGCTCACCGGTTCCGGAAGACAGGTTTGCGTTTTTCTGTGAAGGCGCGAACGCCTTCCGTGCAGTCCTCTGTGGCTGCTGCATGCGCCGCGGCAGACGCGTGGGCGTGACGCATGTCCACATGCATCGTCTTCAGGAGGCTCTTGGTCAGCGACATCGCAATGGGGCCGTTCGAGAGCAGCCTGTCCAGCCATTGGCTAATTTGTTGCTCCAGACCCTGAGCGTCATCCGCAAGCGCCGTCAGCAGTCCCCAGTCAAGAGCCTGTTCGGCCGTAATGAGAGATCCGAGTAATGCAAGGTGCCGCGCCCGCGCGACACCTATTGTCTCGGCCAGGCGCCGCACTCCCGTCCAGCCGGCGATCATCCCGAGAGTCACTTCAGGAGTGCCGAATTTCGCAGTCTTCACACCGGCACGAAGGTCTGCAGCGAGCGCCAGTTCCAAACCGCCGCCTAACGCGTGCCCGGAGATCGCGGCGATCACCGGTTGCGGCAGCGAAGCGATCTGGTCGAAAACTTCAATCCCTCGCAGAATCCAATTCTGCCCCATCTCGTTCGGGGACAAGCTGCCCCAGGCTTCGATGTCGCCGCCAGTGCAGAAGAATCGGCCGTTGCCTCGAAGCACAACTGCCCGCAACGTCGGATCCGTGCGGATGCCGGCGATGTGAGATTCCAATTCGTTCAGCATCGGGAGGGTTAGCGCGTTCCCTTTTTGCGGGCGATTCAAGGTGATCTCCGCCCATGCCGCGCCCTCGCGCTCCTTGCGGGAATAGAGAATTTCAGACTCCATAAACCAGACTCCTTACCAACGAGTGCGTTTCAGTATCGCGGCATAACCAGGCCGCCATCCACGGCGATCGACTGTCCAACCGTGTAGACGAGTCGCCCCTCTGCCATGCAAACCACCGTCGATGCAACGTCCGCGGGATAGCCCCAGCGGTCGGCTGGAATACGGTGATCGTCGATCATCTTGTCGTAGATAGCCTTGGCCGGCCGGGTCAGATCGGTCTCAATGATGCCGGGGCGGACTTCGTACACGCCGATTCCGGCCGACGCAAGCCGCAGAGCGAAGAGTTTGGTCGTCATTGAAGAGGCCGCCTTCGATACGCAATACTCGCTCCTGGTAATGGAAACGGCCTTCACGTTGCTCGAAGTAATGTTGATAATGCTGCGATGTGTGCCCGCCTGACCGCTCTGCGCGAGCATATGACGGGCAACTGCCTGGCTGAGAAAAAAGACGGCGCGGGTGTTGACGCTGATGCACTCATCGAAGCTCTCGGGTTTCACGTCGAGCAGATCGCCCCTCTGGTGCGCAGGTACGCCAGCATTGTTCACCAGGCAATCGATTCTTCCCCAGCGGGAGATTGCCGCGTCCAGCATTGCCGAATGAGCCTCAAGCGCTGCTACATCGGCAAAGATCGGCAAACTGTCCGCTCCAAGAGCCGCCAGCTCTGTTGTAATGCGCGACGCAAGCTGCTGGCTTTCGTCGCCATCCCGATCATTAAGCAGGAGATTGAATCCTGCCTTGGCAAGTCCAATGGCACAGGCATGACCGATGCCGCGAGGAGCTCCAGTGACGATTGCCACCGGCCTGCCGGACAGATTGAGAGACATGGACGCCTCCATAACGAAGGACCACAACAAAGATCTTGTAAACAACCAACTAGTTGGTTACTATACACCCCAGGTAAGACGAGGGACAAGATGCCTGTGAACGCTTCCCCACGAGCCCGCGGCCGGAACCCCAAAAGGACCAAGGAACGGATATTCAAGGCCGCAGCCAGAATCTTTGCAAAGAGAGGATTCGACGGCGCCAGGGTCGATCAAATTGCGGCCGCGGCCAAGATCAACAAACAGTTGCTGTATCACTACTTCGGCAGCAAGGACGACCTGTTCACCGCGATTCTCGAGAGGGCTTACCTGAGCATCCGGAGCCAGGAGGCTGCTCTTGAACTGGATTCACTGCGGGCCGACAAGGCGATCCTGGAATTGGTGGAGTTTACCTGGCGCTACTACCTTGCGAATCCCGATTTCATCCGGCTTTTGAACAGCGAGAACCAACTCGAGGCACGGCACCTCAAAGGCTCGAAGCTAACTCGCGACATCAATGCGAACCATATTGCACTGGCGAAGAAACTCCTCGCAAGGGGAAGGCGAGAACGAAGCATCCGGCGCGACCTGGATGTAATGCAACTCAACGTGAATATCGCAGCGCTCGGATTCTTCTACTTGATGAACAGGCATACGCTGTCAACCGTTTTTCAGTGCGACCTTGGATCGAAAAAGATGCTTGAGCAGCGGCTTGCCGTGATGAAGGACACGATTGCCCGCTGGATACGGCCATAACAAGCACCGGAGACAAGAGCCGAGAACCCGCAGTTGCGCGGTGATGTTGCTATATTCTGCGTCCGGTTCAGTCAACATCGGTCAGGTGCAAATTCCCGTTAACTGCCCTTTGGCAACCCGACCAGATATTATCTGCCCCCTGGCTGCGTAGTGCCAACTTCGTGGTACGTGAATAGCACGTTTGGGTCAGATGTACGCATGATTTTGTGGTATTCATATTTATCTGATTCTGCCGATAATACGTATTGAAACGCCTCAACGGATGTGTTCAACCTCGCGAAGTAGTGCTACTCATTCAACTGGGTTTCCACGAAGGTCGCCGCGAACTGACTCATCCCGATTCCCCAAGCTGCCGCCCCGTGGCTTCGTCAAAAAGAGCGAATCATCACCAAGTTGACAGTTTCAAACGAGGACTGACTTCATGCCGGTAGAGTACACACCAGGAAGAACCAACTTCGGTCTGCTTCCCGAACCGGAAGGCAATGCTGCGCCATTCATCGTCAGTGCAACAGTAAATGCTTCGATCCTGACATTGGCTCTCATCATCGGGATGACGGTGAAACACGTCATTCAAGTACACAAGTACGAGATGACGGAGTTGATCGTCCCCACGACGCCGCCACCTCGGCCCAAGGTGAAGGTGACGCCGCCACCCAAGCTGCCGCCACCGCCAGCGCCGCCCAAGATACAAATGGAAGCTCCGAAAATAGCAATGCCAAAACCGAAGCCGGAGCCGAAGCCGATCCAGATGGAAGCCAAGCTCCCAATGCCGGCGATGAAGGATCCCAAGCCAGCGATCATTCTTGCGCCGCAGCCTAAGGCGGCTTTGACAGCTGCCATGCCGGCGCAGGACAGCAGCGTCAAGCCCTCGACGGCTCCGGTGCATCTGGGCCAGACTTTCGGCGCGACACCTAATCCCAACGCTACCCGGCCGGCCACAATTGCGGCCATCGGGAATCCTTATGGCGGGATGCAAGGCCCGGCGATTGCACCACATGGCATGGTTGGATCGACGGGGATCGGCAACGGTACCAAGTCCGGCTCGAATGCCGGGGTTGTTGGGAAAGTGGCCTCCGCAGGCATTCCAGGCGCTACCGGGAATGGCCCGGCGGGAAATTACGGCAAGGTGGCCTCGGCCGGCATTCCCGGCGTGACCGCAGTCGCGGTAGCCCCGAGGGTTATAGCGCAGCTCGTCTCCACCAACCTCGAGGTAATTTCAAAACCTTCTGTGCAGTACACCAGCGAAGCCCGGCAACTGAAGGTGCAGGGAGACGTGATACTGCGCGTTACCTTCACTGCCGCCGGCCAGGTTGTGGTGCAAGGTGTGGTGCGCGGATTAGGCCACGGACTGGACGAGGAGGCGCGGCGAGTGGCGCAACAGATTCGCTTCCGTCCGGCAACACGCGACGGGCGACCGCAGGACCTGACGACTACCATCACCATCACGTTCCAGTTAGCGTAGCAATCGATATTACAAGTGGCCGGCCGGCTTCGAGACCGCGCGACAAGGGAACGGTGCGTGCAACCAGAGCAAGACCGGGCGGAGCCCCAGCCTGCCTCTCAAAACTCGATGCATGCAACCTGCCCAATTGAGCCCCCTCCTGTTCAGTGCCGACGAGAAGATTGATCGTAATCTATTGATTCTCAACGAAAATAATCGCTGAAAAAGCGCACGGAAGCACCCCGGAACATCCTCCAAGAACCTGATCGATCCCTGACTTCGCGATACGGGTGCGACGGTCGTAAAGCGGTCGGGCCTGGCCTCTAAATCGCTTCTTGTCAACGCACATGCGTGCTGGAATCGCTGTCACTGGGATTGCGATGATTGAAGAGGAAGTCGAGCACGGAGCAACTGCCGAGTTGACTGCGGAGATGATTCGCGCCCAACTGGATCTTCTGGTCAGAGACGACGCTTTTCGCTCTAGTAAGAGGTCTGTCGCGTTTCTCAAATATGTAGTCGAGGAAACACTAAACGGGTCGGCAGAGCAAATTAAGGAACGGACGATCGGGGTTGAGGTTTTTGGACGGGATCCATCGTATGACACCAACCTGGATCATATTGTTCGCACTGCGGCAACCGAGCTAAGAAAAAGACTGGCTTCTTACTACGTAGACGAGAAGCACCGGCACGAATTGCGGATGGACCTCGTGCCGGGTTCGTACATCCCCAGATTCTCGCTTCCAGGCCAAGGCACACATTCAGCAAGCGACCTCGGAACAGAATCCGAATCAAATCTCGGTTCGTTTTAAACTCAAAGTGCGCACAACGGGTTTGGGCCCTGTGGGAGCCGCAATAGAAGCGGCGGCTTCTTCGGCGGAAACGATGCAGGCACCCCAATCGAGGAAGGCAAAGTGGATGGCAGCAACGTGTCCTTCAAAGTGGGCACCAGCAGCTATTCCGGAACGCTGAAGGACGACCGCATTGAGCTCCAGCGAACCACGGATCCGCGCATGCAGATGCCGCACCCTGCGGAGCCTGAAGGGCCACGACCGGCGATTGGACCTCCGCCGGATGGATCGGATCCATCAAGAAATCCGAACATGCGCCTTCCCCCGGACCGTCCCGCTGGTTCTGCATCGGGTGAATCGGTAGCCGGCGACAAGACCGTGCAAGGGAATGCAAACGTTTTTGCTTTAGAACTCGTGATGATCATCAACAAGCCCAGCGATCGTCTGCGCTGCTTCACGGCTTGGCGTTGTATTATCTGCCGGCGCATTGGCCGCATCGGTCTGCGCGCGTAGCTTTGCAACGGCCAGCCAGTTATCTTTGTGCGGCTTGTCGGCGATCCATGGCGGCAACGGCATGCGAAGGTAGTCGCTCAGCGCCTGGGCATAACCCTCATAGAGAGCGCGCATGTCACGAAGCCTTTCGATGGAGCGACTGTCGCGGCAGACCTTCACGCCGCTCTTGCAGAGTAGATCGTATAGCTGCTCATAACGCTCTGGAGGAAGCCGGTCGGGAGCATTGTTGACTGGGACAAGCGAGAATATCTGCGCCAGGTCCACAAGGGCGTGTCGTGCCATGGCAAAGGTCAACTGGGCCTGCCGAGCCTCGCGCCCCTGCACCCCCGCAATTAGAAGTGCTGAAGCGTCGAGAATGGCTGTCAGTGCACTGATCCAGCTCTGATTGTTATGCTGCGAGCGGAAATAGCAGAGTAACGGATAAGAGATGTGGCTCTCCAGCAATTCTGCCGACCAGCGTTCCCACTCCACCAGCAACAGCGCGAGAGCGCCTTCCCCGCCTTCATACGAATGCCTGCGCATTAGTTCCGCAGCCGTAGGCGGAGAGCCGGCCCGCGCGTCCAGCAGCGAAATGCTGACTTCGCGACGCGAGAATGCGCTATAGAGGACCGGAAAATACCCCATTACAACTGCGAGAAATCCAAGCCCAGTGCCGGCCTCGAGAATGAGCAGCTCGCGTGCCCAGGCACTTTGTGGCGTAACGTCTCCCAGCCCCAGCGTGAAAATCGTCGTTCCGCTCACGTAGAGGTCCGATCGAAAGCCTGCCCCTTGCGTGGGGTCGTTGAATGGACTACCCAGGGCATAAAAGATAAGGGCGAAGCCTACCACCATCACGCCAGCCCACACCATCAGCAGAAAAATCAGCGACATGGGGCCGTAGTAGCTGTAGCAGAAGTCACGTTTGCGCGTGTCTTGAAGCCACTTGGTGAGGAACACCCACGGCCTCCAGGTAACAATGTAAAAGATTCGCGTGAGACGAAATCTGCCAGTGGCGCGACGGGGCAAAATGATGGTCTGGAAGGCATCCAGCAGCACTGCAAACAAGCAGACAATGCCGGCAATCAAAGTGACGAATCGCATCATTTCTCCTTTGCTTACAGCAGCCGGTCAGGGAAGGCCACACAGCCAACTGACAGTATCCTAGCCGATTTCGGCGATGTATCCAACGCCCTGATTGCACTGAACAAACAGCGAGCTTATCGTGAGCAGCAGGAAATGCTCGTCGAGGCGGCAAAGGACGCGACCCGCCTCGCTCGTCTTCGCTATCAAGGCGGATCTACCGGGTACCTCGAAGTGTTGACGACCGATTCAAACCTTTATGCAGCCCAACTCAACCTGGTGAACGCGCAGCAGGGTGAGGCACTCGCCTTCGTTCAGCTCTACGGCGCACTGGGTGGGGGGTGGCAAGCTTGATTGTCGCCAGCCACCGACAAGACTTAGCGGTCAGTTCTGCCAGTAAGCGGATGTGGAAAAGATTTCGAGCGGCTTGAGGATGGAACACAGCGTTCTTTGAGCAAAGAGAAAATTCTGTCGCATAGACAACCGTCTTGAGATTCAATCAGGGCTTGTCGTCAATCACTGGGTGTCGAAGCTTCCTGGACCATCGAAGATTCGTGAACGGATTCGTATGCGGCTGGACCTAGCTTCCATAAAGCTACTGGCCCGTCTGGAACCGCACCACTGCGAGCGCGGTTTGATATGCGTAGCGGGCATTGGCATAGGCAATCTCTGCCTGAGTTTGTGCCAGTTGCGCCTGGGTCAGTTCCACAATGCCGCTCAAGCCGATCTTGTACCGGGCCTGTGAAAGATCGAGAGCCATGTTCGATTCATTCAGCATTTCCTGCGTCACGCCGATCCGTTGGAACGCATTCTGCGCATTCAGAACCGCAGTGCGCAAATCGCGCGCAATCACGTCGCGGAGGCTCCGCACCTGTTCCCCGGCCGCGTTGGCGCGCAGCTTTGCCTCCTGTGCGCGGGCGTTGAACAGGAATCCATTGAATACCGGAATGTTGATGTTTGCGCCAGCGGCGCCGTACCACGAGGATTGAATCTGATCCGCGCGCACCGGAGTGCCTCCCACCGCAGCTAGCGCCGACACGGTCGGCATCCACAGTTCACGCTCGGCGGTGCTGAATTGGCGGGCCGCGGTATAGTTGTCGTTGAGCGCGGCAAGATCTGGACGCGCCGCAAACGCCGATTGCAGCAGAGCATCGGCATCCTGTGGCGCAGACTCGGGATTCGCCGTAGTCTCATCCACGAGCGTGTATTGCTCATCCCGTTCTGAGCCCAACACAGTGTTCAGGCTCGCCATGGCGTCGGCAGCGCTATTCTGGGCGTCCAGCAGAAGCAGTTTGGCTTGGGAGATCTGCACGTTCGCAAAACTCAGATCGAGATCCGACCGGAGCTTTGCCTTGGTGAGAGCGCCAACCTGGTCAACCGTCGCCTGGCGCTGGTTTACCGTTTCCTCCGCTACCTTCAGCACCGCCTGGCTCGTCAGCGCCTGATAGAAAGCCTGATCTACTGTCAGAGTGATGTCGAGCTCCGTGGCCCGCTCGTTTTCCAATTGTGCCTTCGCGTTCGATTGCGCGCTGCGCACCAGGTTATGCGTGCGCCCGAAGTCGGTGATCAGTTGGCTCACCGTCAAGCCGCCCGCGGCGCGATCGTAGATCGAAGGGTTGTTGAGAAAGCCGGCGGTGATGCGGCTGTTCTCGTGTGCGCCCACTGCCGTCAGGCTGCCTGCAGCGGTGGGCAATTCGCCGCTCCGCACCTCCCGGGTCACCTGCGCCTGCGCCAACGCTATCAGCCGCGCCACGCTGATGTTCGGGTTGTGCTCGATCGCCATGCGCTCTGCTTCTGCCAGTGTCAGTCTCGGTCCCGCGGATGCCGCGGGTCCAGTTGGCACTTGCGCAGCCGGCGCCTGTTGCGAGCGCATTGCGCTTGGGAACAATGCAGCCAGCATGAGCGCACACGCGGCGGGAATCAGCTTTGTCTTCCTGAATTCAGTCATATCGATTCCTCCGCGACCGCGGTCTTGGCTTTGTCCCGCCCATGAATGACCAGATACACCGCTGGAACCAGGAACATAGTGACGACGACCGACAGAGCCAATCCGCCGATGATGGCCCGCGCCAGCGGCGCATACTGCTCGCTGCCCGCCTCCAGTCCCAGCGCCATCGGTATCATGCCCAGCAGGGTAGCCAGCGAGGTCATCAGAATGGGGCGTAGGCGAACTTTGCACGACTCCACGACCGCTGCCCTCAACCCCATGCCCTGCTGGTGCAGAATGCCTGCG
>DASRLI010000365.1:0-3719 GCA_035648535.1 Occallatibacter sp.
TCTTTGCTGTATTCATCTGTCCCTGCGCGGCTCCAAGGTGGCCATGCCTGTGAATCCTCAGGGCTTCCACCAGGGCGATTGCCGATCGCTGCTGAAATGCGTCGAGCCGAGTTTTCATCGGATGGAATCGCGAAGCGAGTAAACGTTTACTGCAAATTGTACTACACTACCCCTCCGAACGCGAAGGGTCATTTCAGGAGTGCCGTGAAAGGCCATGGGCTGATGGAGCCTGATTCGTATGCTCAAGGTCAGATTGAAATTCGCTCTACGATATTCCGCGCAACGCGCCGCCGCCAGCGATCGTATATCTGCGTGGTCCTGAGGTACGGGTGCCCGACCAGGCACTGCACATCTTCCAGGGGCACATTCTGAGTGAGGAGATCGGTCACGACCGTAACCCGGAACTTGTGCGGGGGAAAGAGAATCTCTAAAAAAACGGGGGGTGGAGGATTTCTTTCCGCTTCCCCGCGCCAGCCAACTTGAGTTCAGGCGACGAGCTGAATGGGGTCTTCGGATCCCGCTTTCATACCTGGATACCAGCGTCTGAAAGTGTTTCGCAGATCGCCGTTCATCACTTGTGCGCGGACCTGTAACAGCAAGTGGGCGCCTCGCTCGGTCCAGTGCATTTGCTGCTGCTTAACCATTCGCCGGCTGACAAGTTGGTTTACGGCCGACTCGGCAAAAGCGGAGCTGATTCGTTCGCCATTGCGATGGCGATCGCCGTAATCGGGGATGTAGGCCTGATTGGTGGCGATGTAGTTGCCGAATTCGCGAATCGTGCGCAGCAGTTTTTGCCGCTCAGGGCTGATCTGTTCGCCATCGAGTATGGCCTTCAGCCCATCGATCCGCCTCAACGCCTGATCGACGTTGCCGTTCCACAAGTGCCACTTCAGGCTTTCCAAATTCTTCTCGACTTCGCCTAGCCAGGCAGCCGGTTCCGCTCCCACAAGGCTTTTGCGCATCTGGTTGATCACCGTCAATTTCATCGTGATGTGAAACCAATCCAGGATGTGCTCCGACAGTGGGCTCACGTACATCTGCAATTGGCGCAAAGTGTCCTCACCGTCGCTGAAGAAGGTTACGGGCTGGCCCAATTCCAGACCTTGCGATCGCAAAGACTCGTACAGCCGCCGCTTGGGCTTCTCATCATAATTGAGCACGAAGCCAAGGTACTTGCCTTCGTTGGCGGCGGTGATGCTTTTGCCGACGACCACCTCGAACCATCTCTCCTTGCGCTCTTCGTTCCCGGCGGCATGCACATAGGCGCCATCGAGAGCTACAGCCAGGGGAGGCTTAGGCTCCGGCATCGAGTTCATCGGTGCGGAATGCGGGGCACTCTCCAAAAAGTTCTGACGCTCTTCTCCTAACTCGGTTTCCATCCACACAGCCACTTTGTGCAGATTGGCGCGCAGGGTGGTCACGTTGAGTTCTTCGCTCATCGGCAGAACCTCCTGCAACAGATCAAACGTCATTCCAAAAGAGAGAAGCGTGCACCACTTGGCTTCCAAATACAGCAGCTCCGGCGCAGTGCGCTCCGGCAGCAGCTCTGCTAGCAGGCTGAATGTCTTGCTTGGCGTTGGCTGGCAATCGCAGTGGTGCAGCCGTAGGCTGTTCAATGTCAGCTTGCCGAACAGCGTGCGGAACAGGATCGGATGGTGGCCCTTCTGCACTCGCCGCTGGCCGCAGCACGGACAGTTGATTCGTTCTTCCGTGTAATCGCCAACCTGATGCTCGGTCATCGATCGCTGCACACCTTGCAGGATTTCTTTGGCCTCTGCCAGGTTCAACCCCAGTTCCTCCGGCGATAGGGTTCCACGCTTCAGACACGCCACTTCTTCAACGTCCTGAACGCGCCCGTCATCGCTTTCGATAATGACTTGAATCTTCACCTTCACTCTGCACCTCCCAGGCTGGCCAGAAGCCGCCGATTGGCAGACCTCTGGCTGAACCGTCCGGCCGTGAGCCAGGGGCGAAGGTGCCTCATCTGTTGAGCCAGCTGCGCATCGCTGGCTCCGCGATCAACCAATTCTGTCAATTGATTCAGCACGAATTGAGGCGTGAAAAGATCCGCCAGATTGGAGAGTTCCTGCGGGCTGCCGGTTTGTTCCAACGGAGGACTGCCCACGCCGCCAATGCAGTACGGAAGCCGCTCTCGTTCCGCAACCAGTGCAGCTTCAAATCGAATGTCGTGCCGCCAGACCGGGACATTGACGTGGTCGAAGCCGTAGTCATAGAAAAACCTCTCTTTGGCTAGCAGCTGGAACTCAGAGAGAAGCACTTCGGAAGCTGGCCAGGATGAGCCGCAAGCTGTGGGCGCGGCGCCGAGCGAACGACCGCGAAGAACAAATCGATGCGGATGCAAGTCGGCCCAACCAAAAAGGGCTTGCACAATCTGATGCAAGTGGCCCAGAGTGGAATCGCTCCGCACGACAACACGTCGCCAGATATGCGGGCTGGTCCAGCGCAACACGATTCGAAGTTGATAAGCGTTAACTTGCTGATCTGATTGACTCATGCCGCTGAACATAACAGCCGTTCAGATCAACCCGAAAGCTATTTCCCGCGACCCCCTGAAATTTTAGAGATCCAATTTCCGCTGAGGCTCATGAGCAAAGATATGAATCTGGTGCTGGATACCGCAGTCGCTTTGGGCGCGGAGTTGCCGGCGGCAAAAGCGGCCCAAACGGCGTTCGCCTCCAATGTTCCTATCAGTGGAGACCTTGACTTGTCTGCGATCACGCCTTTCATTATGAATTGGAAAAAATGAATGCCATGAGGGCTCAAGACCGCGAAGAGGAGCATCTGTGATTCAATTCAATCGGCCATTCGACCCCGGAAAGATGAAGCTGTTGATCTTCGATTTGGACGGTACACTCATAGACTCACGGCAAGACCTTATCAACTCGATGAACGCCACGCTGAGTCACTTCGGCCGGCCGGAACTGTCCCCGGAAGTGATTACGGCCTACGTGGGCGACGGCCCTCCCATGCTTGTGCGCCGCGCTTTCGGCGATTCCACGGACGAGCGTTTGCTGCGCGAGGCCACCGAGTTCTTCCTCGCCTTTTACAGTGTTCACCGCATCGACTGTACGCGCGCGTTTCCAGGAGTGGGGGAGATGCTGGTTTCGGCGCAGGCATCGAAAAACGGTGTGAAGCGGTATTTGACGGTCTTATCGAACAAGCCGGCAGACCTCGCGGCTTCGATTTTGGCGGAACTCGGCATAGGGCGGTTCTTCAAGTCGGTGTATGGGGGTAACAGTTTCTCTACCCAGAAACCCGATCCTCTGGGCGCGAAGACGATATTGGAACAAACCGGCACGCCTCCTGAGTTGGGACTTGTCGTTGGCGACTCGCCGAATGATGTCCTGACCGGACGGAGCGCAGGCATGTGGACCTGTGGCGTAACTTACGGCTTCGCTCCCTCCACTCTTCGCTTGGCCGAGCCGGACCTCCTCGTGGACACAACCAGCGAATTGATGTCTCTGTTCCCCTCATAGCGGCCTTGTCACTGGCAGGCGTTGAGAAACACAGCCGTGGCCACAGCCGCTCATTTTGAGAAGGGTCGTGCTATGCGCGCCGGAGCAAATGTATGGTCCGCCGCCGTTCCGCAAGCGAAAAGTGAATGTGGCAGGTTGGTCTGCGCAAATGTATTCGGCCTTTGAGCCACTTGCAAAATCCTCAAGCGCCGCCGACGATTCTGAGGGACGCGAAATTTTCCC
>DASRLI010000366.1:0-12755 GCA_035648535.1 Occallatibacter sp.
GGCGAGGGAGGAATCATTCTCATCGCCCGCTTACTCGGCCTGCTGCTTACCTTCCTTGGCGAAGCTTTAACGTTTAGCCTGCTGCGGAATGCGTGGCCAGGTGCAGCCTTTGACGATCGCAATTCGGGGACCGGGAGAAAAGCATGAGCACACAAGATAGAGTGACGTTAAACAAACTAACCCCGGAGTTTCGGGCCTCGACGAGATTGTGGGCGGCGGTCTCCCGGAATTTTCATTCAACATAATCGCGGGCGCCCCCGGAAGCGGCAAAACGACACTGGCGCACCAGTTTGTGTTTGCCAATGCGACCCCACAGCGGCCTGCTCTCTACTTCACGGTCCTCGGCGAGTCGGCAATAAAGATGCTGCGATACCAGCAGCAATACACGTTCTTCGATCCGGCCAAGCTGCCGGACTCCATTCGCTTCATCAACCTCAGCCAGGTCGTCCTTGAGAAGGACCTGGGCGCGGTGTTGGAGGAGATTACCAGGGAAGTTGAAAAGGCCAACCCCGCCGTCGTGGTTGTGGACTCATTCCGCACCATGGTGCGCAGGCCGCAAAGTGACATGGACCTGCAATCCTTCATTCAGCGGTTAGCCCTGTTTCTTGCCAGTTGGCAAGCAACAACGTTTCTCATCGGTGAATACGCCGAGGACGAGCTGCGCGACAATCCCATATTTACCGTCGCCGATGGACTATTCTGGCTGCGCCAGACGACGGAGCGAAACTCAGTTGTACGGAAGTTGCAGATCATGAAACTGCGCGGTCAGGATTCCGTGCCGGGGCTGCACACATTCCGCATAACCGATGCCGGAGTGCAAGCCTTCTCGCGCACTTTTGGGCTGACTGCACGCAAGAGGCATCCGCCCAGCGGTCGGCGCCTTTCCTCCGGTGTTCCGGAGTTGGATAAGATGCTGGATGGGGGCGTGCGCGAAGGCGACAGTGTCCTCGTTGCAGGGTCTTCGGGAACGGGGAAATCCGTCCTGGCAACCCAGTTCATTGCCGAAGGCATACGCCATGGGGAACCGGGAATCGTCGCTGTCTTTGAAGAGCGCCCGGAAGCGTATGCGGAGCGGGCCGCCAAGTTAGGTATGGATCTGGAGACGCCGCAGAAAGACGGGAAACTCACAATTCTCTATCTCCGCCCTCTCGACCTCTCGGTGGATGAAACCATGCAGTCCATTCTCGATGCCGTGCAGAAGATCGGCGCCAAGCGCCTGGTGATCGATTCCCTGGCGGGCTTTGAGATGGCTCTGTCGCCCGGCTTCCGCGCCGATTTTCGCGAGTCGCTCTACCGCATGATCTTTGCGCTCACAGGAATCGGAGTGACGATTCTAAGCACGGTTGAGGTGGATGAGTCCTTTACCGAATTTCCGTTCAGTACCTACTCCATTTCTTTCCTTTGCGATGACATCATCCGGCTGAGATACGTATCCCTCGATGGCCAGCTTCGCAAGATCATGGTGGTTATCAAGATGCGTGGCGGAAATCATGCCAAGGATATTCGCGAATATGAAATCACGAGCAAGGGCGTAGTGATCCTCGGCAAACGGCTCACAAACTATCAAAGTCTTATCAGCGGAATTCCAGTGTACATGAAACGACCAGTCGAGCAGGAAGAGCCCTCACAGGATGCGGGAATCGAGCATCAAACCTGATTCCGCAGCTCCTCTGTTACCCTACCGCGAGGAGCCCCGCCGTGCCCCCGTTCCTTCCAGAGCCCGCCGTGCCCGTTCGCCTGAATCGCGCTCTCGGACTCTGGAACCTCATCTTCATCGGCCTGGTCATCGTCCAGCCCACCGCTCCCATGGGAATCTACGGCGTCATCAGCAACAAGGCCCACGGCCACGTCTTCACCACCATCCTCATCATGAATCGGGCTTTGAAGGGCGCGGCCGGGACCCTCTGGGCGCCGCACCACAAAAGCCGCGCAAAACCCGGGGTTTTAGCCCTTGAGGAAGCATCCCCGGACTCGCCGGGCAAGATTAATGTAAACAGCCTTAGAAAGTAAAACGAATCTGAAGTTCAAACCGGCGATTCGTCGCCGACTCTGACATTTGCGTTCCCATCGTCGTTGACGATCCCGCAGACTGATTCGCTTTGCCGAAAAGCGGCGAAGCAATGTTGCCGATAATCGGTCCGGGGTTGTTGTGGTTCAGCAGGTTCCGCATCTGCAAAGTACAAATCAGCCCGTACCGCGGCCTTTCCGTTGAATCTGCCGAATCCTTCACCTTTCCAATGCCGATCGTCTTGCTGGCCCGCATGTTGAACTGAATTGATCCCGGCCCGCGCCCGAAATTCCGTGGCAGCAGGCTTTCGCCCATGATGGGTGAGGGGTCCAGCAATCCGTACCGCGTCTGGATCACGCCCGTCCGTGTCGGGTCGGTCGCAATTCCCGGCCGCCCATTGAAAAGCGTCGTGCCGTACAAATCGCGCCCAACCGTAATGTTGAACGGCGGCCCCGATCTCACCGTCAGCAGCGGGCTGAACGTCGTCTTCCAGATCGACTGGATTGTTCCGCCAAAAGTCTCAAAGTTGCGAACATCGGTCGAAGCGGGACCATACTCGCCGGCCATGCTGTATGGATTTGCAGGGAACGTCGACGCCCCATCGGTGTTGCTCATCGCCTTGCCGTACGTGTACGAACCAAACAGCGAGATGTTCTTGCTCGCCTGCGATGTGGCATTCAGAATCAACTGATTCTGATTGAACAACCCCGACGACTGCACCTGAAACACCGGATTCTTGTTGCCCAGTGGATAAGGGCCGCCTGGCGTAGCGGGTGCGTTTATATCGAGCGACCTGAGTTGATGGAGCCCATGCGAGTTCGAGTAACTGAGAGCAACCACCGTGTGCAGCGGCAGTTGCTGCTCCACGCTGAACAGGCTCTGCATCAGATACGGTGCCCGAACTGTCGGCGCATTCTGTTCAATCACCTGCCCCTGCAGCGATGCAGCCAGGCTCGCCGCAGTTGGAACGTTCGGATAGAAACTCGGATTGTTGATCACATACTGTTGCTGGTTGACGCCGTTGTAGCGCTGCGCATTGAGTGTGTTTGTCAGTGCGAAGCGGTCGTAGAAAATGCCAAATCCCCCGCGCAGCACAAGCTTCTGATGCGACCATCCCGGTGACCACGATGCTGCAACACGAGGTGCGAAGTTGCCGCGGTTGTGGATATTGTTCTGCGTCTCATAGCGCAACCCAAGATCGAATGTTAAGTTCGATCGCACCTTCCATGTGTTCCCCACAAACAATCCGGCATCGACCTGCGAGAGCGACACAAGCGGGTTTCCCGCGTTCAAACTGAACTGGCTCGCGCCTCCGCCCAGGGCCTGTATCTGCGCCGTTGTTAAGCCAGCCTTCTGCAGCATCAGCGTTCTCTGGTACTGCTGAATCGAAGAGAGGGACATCAACACCGGGTTGCCGCCCGCGTCCTTCACCACCAGGTTGTTGGCGTCCAGTTCCGGAGCTGTCTCGCCGCCGAACGTGAACGCGCCGTTGAAGTTCTGCTGCGAGATGTTCTGCTCCACCGTTGCGCGCAGCCTGGCGCCGAAATGCCACACCACCGGGCCATGCGTGAGAGTGGTCACGTTCTGCAGTTCGAAGTTTCTCTGCGCGTCAGAAGATTTGCCAACCGTCGAACCGCCGCCCGTAAAAGCGTTCAACACCTGAATCGAAGCGCCGGGATTCACGGCCGCCATCGAACTGCTCACATTGAAAAACTGAAACCGCGTCTCGTTTACGGCTTTCTCACTCAGCACGTCCGTATCAACGAACTGCGCCGTTTGCACCAGCGCGTGCGCGTGATCGGCGCTCTCAACCAGGTTGAATCCGCCCAGCCCGGAGTCCGGTATATCTATTTGCGAGACGCGGTAACGCATCGAAAGCGTGTGCTTGTCGTTCAATGTATAGTCCACATCGGGAGTCGCAAAAAAACGATGCTGGGCTACGTCATTCACGCCCGTGTATGGCGAGATGATGGCCAATGAGGTTGGATCGAGCGTCGCGCCGTTGATGATGGCGCCGTTGTCCGTCACTTCGCCGCGGGCATCGAATGTGAACGAAGCGCGTTGACCCAGGGGACCGGCGAGGCTTGTCCCGAACTCCCTGAGCAGAAACGGAGCCTTTACCGCTGCGTAGGGATTGCGGGAGTTGAATATGGAACTTCCGAGATTGAAAGCGGCGCTTCCATGAAACTGGCCGGAGCCCGGCTTGGTGAATATTTCGATGCGTCCCAGCCCCAGCGAATCGTACTCTGGCGAAAACGGATTCTGGTTGATGCGGATCTCGCGAATGGATTCCTTGGGCGGCATCTCACCTGTACTGAATCCGTTGATATAAACCGAGCCACCGTTTGGCCCGGCGGACGGTCCCGCAAGAGCCTGCAAGTCCGACGCCAGGTCGTCCGGATTGTCTGCCAGCGAATCGAGCTTCGACCCGCTCAGCACCACTGCGCTCGCATTATTCTCGGAGTCGACCGACACGGTCGCCGAATCCTGCGCCTGCACCGTCACATTCTGGACAACCGCACTTACGTTCAAAACAAGATTCAGGTTTGCATCCTGGCCGCGTTCAACGAAAGCAACAGGAGCCTTCATCGCAAACCCCGTAAACGTGGCTTCAATCCGATAACTGCCGTTGGGGACGCGCTTGAGCGAGTAGGAACCATCTGCTGCTGAAACTGCCGTGAGAACGTTGCCCGAAGCGCCGGTCGCAGTGACTGTGGCACCCGGGATCATCGCCCCGCTCTCGTCTTTCACCTGCCCTCTGATGGATGCTGTCTGCGCGCACACCTGTAGCCCTGAAAATAGAAGAATTAAGAAAATAAAATTATGGAACCTAATGAGCCCAGACCGATACATCCCGAAATCCTCTTTTCGCAGTTAGAACTTGACTTCCAGATTGAGTTGCATACGCCGCGCCGGAAGTGTTGTAACGGCATGGCCGAAGAAAGGCGAGCCCACCACGCCGATATAGGTCACATCGTTCGGATGATTCAGGATATTGAAGGAATTGACCGATATCGTTGCAATGGGTCCACCCTCTTTCCAGGTCATGAGGCGGATATCATGTGCCAGGTTGAGATCCATGTTGATATAGGTTGGCCCGTGAAGAGTGTTCCGTGGAACACCAACGGGACGGTCGTTCGCCATGCCGTCATGATTATTATCGTTGCCAGTCGTAACATTCACAGGCTTGCCTGAATAAGTAGAAAGAGCCGCGCCGAAGTTGAACCATTTGCCAGCGTCCAAGGTGGCAAGCACATCGAACTTGTTACGCAGGTCATTGTCGGAGCGTCCCCAGTCAGACTGTGGGAAGTAGCTATTCGCGGGAAAATAGGCGATCCCACTGGTGTTGTTGTATGACTTCCCGAGAACATATTGAGCCTGCCCCGAGAGGTGATTTACAGGCCTGCCGCGAAAGCTGATCTCCAGCGCATTGCTCTTCTGGTAGCCGTCCGATTGAAGCTCGCGTTGCTGCCCGAGGCTTGGATTTGGCCGCGCAATATAATTCGGCGGGACCGGGGCATTCACATCCACCGAGCGGAATAGATCGATTCCTCGAGAGCCGACATAGTTCACCGACACAGAGCTTTTTGCGTTTACCTGCTGCTCGATACTCACCGAGTATTGAATTGTGTACGGGATGCGCTGCCGTGGATCGAGCACCACAACGCTGGTCGGCAGTCCCGCCAACGAGGGTTTTGTAACTGGATAAGCCGGATTCTCCAGAATGAAACGCTTCAGAAGCACGCCATTGAAATGCAGCAGATCCGCGATCGGAGCCGGCCCTGTCCTGTCGAAAAAGAATCCTGCGCCCCCGCGAACCACCGTCCCGCCCTTCTTGGTTGGGGAATAGGCAAAGCTGACTCGTGGCGCGAAATTGTGCTTAATATCGTGAAAGTAGTTCTGCCAGTAGTACCGGACGCCCGCTGTGATTGAGAAGTTGGGCTTCAGACGCAGGGTGTCTTCGAAGACACCCGCGACAGTCTTCTCCCAGAAGTCGACGTGTGCCTGCCCAGCTTGTGCCAGGTACGAAAATGGATGAGACGCCTGATAGTCAGCCAGGCTCGCGAAAGAATATATGCCTGCCTGTTTTGTTAAATCGTCATACCCCCGGCGGCTGATGTCCGGAACATTAATTCCAAACTTGATTTCGTGCTTCTTTGCCGAGTAGGTGACGATATCGGCTCCGCCGAAATGATACTCAGTTCTCCTGAAGTCAGCCTGTGCGCCGCCTCCAGTGAAGTAACCGGATACGCTGAGCTGCGGATTTTCATTCAAACTGTGAATCTCATTGTCGGCGGCACCGGCAAAGAACTGGGCCTGGTTGAGCAGCTTTGGCGAGAAGATGTAGGTGTGGGCCATGTGGATTTCGTGCTCGTAGGACAAAGTGTTGCTCCCAGCCTCGGCAAGCACCGTTCCGCCAACTCCCTGGTTCTCAACCGTTCGATGCTCATAGTTGTAGCCAATCCAGAACTGGTTCGCTTGTCCGTAGTCGTGGAATACGCGGCCCGATAGAAAGTAGTGATGAGTCGGGTTGGGAACATTGGCGTTGATACTGCCGCTCGGACCTACTGCAACCACGATCGCTTCCTGGTTGTCGTTGTCTTTGTTCAGCGACGCCAGAAAACTTGTCTTCTTATCGTGACTGAATGGGCCGGTGAGCGATCCTTCAAAATAGCTGCGCTGTTCCGATGGCTTGGTGACCGCGAAACTATTCTGAGCATCGAAGAGCGAGTCGCGGTAGAGAAAGGTGCCTGACCCGTGAATTCGCGGCGTGCCTCCCTTGGTAGTTATCTCCACGCGCCCACGGCCGGGCCTTGAGTAGAGTGCCGAATAAGGATCCTGGTTGATCTTCACGCTTTGAATCGCGGATGCGGAAACGCCCGGCCCGTTCGCTTCGACGCCGTTCACCACAAGCGAGACACCATTTGTGCCCGTCGCATCGGAGCTGAGAAATCGCGACATGGTCAATATGTAATCCTGGTCGAAAACGGGGAGGCGATCCAGAGCCTCGCGATCGACGACCGTGGCATTCTGGTTTTGTGCAGTATCAGCGGTTACGTCTGTTGACGTATCGGCGCCGGTCACCGTCACCTCTTCGTTTACTCCAGCGACCGGCAGGATGATGCGCAATTGCGGGCGCATGGATGGGCTCACCTTGACCTGCTGCCTGTTGGCGCGAAAGCCAGGATGCTCGGCAAAGATTGAATAGTTGCCCGGAGGAACGCTGGAAAAATGGAAGCTGCCGGATTTGTCCGTGACTCCCTGCGCAACGACGTTGCCTTCCGGTGTGGACAGAACGACCTGTGCGTCTACGATCAGTGCCCCACTGGAATCCTGGACCACTCCTGCCAGCGACATTGGATTCGCCGGCGGCTCTGCGCCCGCCAAACCAGCCAGCAGAATAACCATAAGAAGACTTGGAAAATGGCGGTACTGCATCTTTCACCTCGTAACAAATCAAGAACTGGATATCCGGGAACCCGGCGCGGAAACTGTTGGTATAGATTTCGGCAATCGAATCCGAAAGATCGACCCGCCGCCCTGCGCGCTCTCAACCTCAATCGTTCCCCCGTGTATGTTCACCGCCCATTGCGCGATCGACAGCCCGAGCCCCGCTCCGCCTGCCGAGCGAGCACGCGCCTTGTCCACCCTGTAAAACCTCTCGAAGATATGCGCGCGATGTTCCTCCGAAATGCCGGGGCCGCTGTCGTGAACTTCAATCACCGCGGCCTTGCCCGAATCGGCAACCACTACCCGCACTGAGCCATTCACTGGCGAAAACTTCACTGCGTTGTGAACGAGATTCACAAGCGCCTGCCGCAGAATCGTCTGATCTGCCAGGACAGCAACGTGGACATCGCCTGCCACCTGAATCGTCTGCTGCTTCTCCTCGGCCAGCACTTCCAGCAGCCCGCACGACTCCTTCGCCAGCTCAAACAGATTCACTCCTGTGCGGTGCAACTGAATCCGCCCGGCATCGGCTCGCGCCATTGTCAACAAACTATCCACCAGGTGCGTGAGGCGATTCGCTTCTTCAAGCATGCTGCCGATTACGTCCCGGTAATAGTTCACATCGCCCGGCATTGCCAGCGAAACTTCGCCAACGCTTTTGATCGCGGTCAGCGGGGTCCGCAATTCATGCGAGGCATCGGCCGTGAATCTCCGCAACTGCTCGAACGAGCGCTCCAGCCGCGCCAGCGCCGTGTTGAATGCTGTGCCCAGGTGTCCCAACTCGTCCTCGGGATTCTCGATCTCGAGACGTTCATTGAGTTGCGCGGCCGTAATGCGCGATGCGTGCTGCGCCATTGCATCCACCGGCTTGAGCGCGCGCGCAGCCACCAGGTAGCCGGTGAGCGCCACAAGAATCACAGCCACCGGGAGCCCGATGGCCAACATCGAAACCATCTCCCAGAACTCTTCCCACAGAGGCTCTTCGCTCACCGCAAGCCGCACCACGACGGAGATATTCTTGCCGATATGATGAACGCGGCTGATGGTTCGCACCCGCATTCCTGATGGCAGTTGCAGCGAGTGCGCGGATTGCCGTCCCGTAACCGTACTCGCGGGAACTGTACCGAGCGCCTGGTCGTGCAGCAGTTGGCTGCGATAGAGCAGCTTGCCATCCTGGGACCAGACCTCCAGAAAGTATCCCCGGTCCCGCTCGCGATTCTCGGCTTCGCCTTCGTGCGAATTGAATACGAGCGCTCCATTCGCATCGATCGAGAGCACTCCTTCCACTGCTTCCACGTCCCGGCCAAGACTTGAATCCAGCTGCTCGTGCAGGTTGCGGAGAAAAAAAGCGGAAACGCCGCACGCATAGAGAAGAAGAGCCGCCGTCAGCAGCGACGCATAAAGAACTGTCAGCCGGCTGCGCAGCGTGGAGCGCTTGAACCCGTTCATAGTGCATCCTCACTCAGCGTGAAGCCGACGCCTCTTACTGTGTGCAGCAGCTTGATGGCGAATGGGTCGTCCACCTTTTTACGGAGCCTGGCGATATGAACGTCGATCACGTTGTCCAGCGGCGTCGCTCTTCCGGTTTCTCTCCACACGTCGCGCGCCAGCATGTCCCTGGAGACAATTCGCCCATGATGGCGCGCCAGATATTCAAGCAGTTCAAATTCCCGCACAGTGAGGTCGATGCGCTGCCCCTCGCGGATAACGGTCCTTCGCATCGCATCGATCTCAAGCTGGCCAATGGTCACTGTGGCGGACGGTTCTTGTTGATTGCGCCGTAGCAGGGCCCGGATGCGCGCGCTCAGCTCGGCAAAGGCGAACGGCTTTACCAGGTAATCGTCAGCGCCGGTATCCAATCCCAGCACCCGGTCCTCGATCGCATCTTTTGCCGTGAGCAGCAGAACAGGTGTCTTGTTGCCATGCTTCCGCAGCGTGTCCAGAACTTCGATGCCGTCGCGGCCCGGCAGCATCACGTCCAGCAGGATCAGATCGAAGCTGCGCGAGCTGGCATGAAAGAACCCTTCTTCGCCCGTCTGCGCCCAGACGATTTCGTATCCCTCAGCCTGCAACCCGGCACATAGCGCATTGCCGACCTTGGTCTCGTCTTCAACAAGCAGAATGTGCACAGTCGGGCCTCTCTCCTGTATATCCCAACCCGGCGCGTCTGCGGCTGAAGTGTTCCTGAAGACTTTCTGACCTTAAATTCAGGCATGCATCAGGCCGAGGTCTGCCCATCCGGGGCAGGCTTGAGAAGTGGGGCCGAATCCGTCGCCTTTTCGAGGCGAAGAGTCTGACATCAAGGACCTTAGCGTTACGTTTTTCCGCCGCGCTGGCCAGCGCCGAGCGGGCCAGCGCGGCGGTTCCTACAACCAGGGAGGTACCTCCAAAGGCACAATCTTCCGCTAAAGTAATCTATCCGCACATTGACGAGTCGGCCCGGTCGCGCTACTCTCAATCCCAGATAAAGGATTTGGTCGCCTATGCCAACCCGCGGTCCTTTGAGGCAGCCCAGAGCTTAGGCTCTCTCCTGCGCCGCGATTCTGGAAGCCTGCTTAACCCAGTTGCCTTGGTTCTCTCGCTACGCCCTCCTGCGTCCCCCGCGTTTACTGCCAACAATCTCCTTAAAATTTCACCGGGCGGGTCCGCTTGCGGTTCCGTCCGGCATATTTCACGCATCCAACGCCGTACTGGAGGACATCGACCCCTTTGAAGATCGCTCTGGAGATCACGCCCAACCTTGAGCCCTTGTTTGGGACTCGCGATGAAAACCTCAGACTCATGGAAGATTCACTCGGTGTTCGTATCGATTTGCGGTCCGACGCCATGCATGTAGAGGGACCCGACGAGGGAGTGACTAAAGTCCAGCGCATCTTTCAGGACTTCGAGGCCCTCCGCCGCCAGGGCGTCAATCCACACAACGGCGAACTCAATGGGATGCTGCGCCTAGTCGTTGCCGATCCCGCCACTACGCTGCGCTCACTGGCCGACTCAGGCAAGCAGCGCTCCGCAGGGGTCAAGCGCACCGTCCAACCCCGCTCCATCAACCAGCGCAAATACGTCGAGGCCATCGAGCAGAACGACATGGTCTTCGGCGTCGGCCCGGCCGGCACCGGCAAAACTTATCTCGCCGTAGCCATGGCTGTTGCCGCCATCAATGCCAAGAAGGTCAGCCGCATCGTTCTCGTCCGCCCCGCGGTTGAGGCTGGCGAGCGCCTCGGCTTCCTGCCCGGCTCTCTTCAGGAGAAGGTCGATCCCTACCTCCGCCCCCTCTACGACGCGCTCTACGACTTGCTCGACGCTGAAAAAGTCGACAAGATGCTGGAGAAGAACGTCATCGAGGTTGCGCCACTCGCCTTCATGCGCGGCCGCACCCTCAACGACGCCTTCATCATCATGGACGAAGCCCAGAACACCACCATCGAACAAATGAAGATGTTCCTCACCCGCATGGGGGCTAACTCCAAGGCCGTCATCACCGGCGACATCACACAGATCGATCTGCCCAATCCGCGCAAGTCTGGCCTGCTTGATGCGATCAACATTCTGGATGGAGTGGAGGGCATAACCTTCTGCCACTTTGAAGACGGCGATGTAGTGCGCCACGCACTCGTACAGCGGATTGTCCGCGCCTACGAGTCAGCTAAGCCGCAGCAGCAGGAACTGCCTCTGCCGCTCGGCGAGAGCATCCAGGTCGGCACGCAGCCTCGCGAAAATCAGCCGGCGACGCAGGCCACTCACCCCGCCAAACCACAGTAGGCACCAATCGGATTTGAGATCCCAGGTCTCAGAATCGAGACCTGGGCCACCCGGCCCATTGGGGACGACTAGATTCTAATGATCACAAGCGCGCAAGAATTTCTGGGGCTACGAAACAGCTCGAATAGAGAGAACTATTTGCGAGCATCGACTGACACTGCTCCGCATGAGGTCTGGATTGAAATAATCGAAACATTTCCGGATATGAAGGTATGGGTGGTGCGGAACAAGACAGTGCCACTCGCAGTTCTCACTCTTCTCGCAACTGACCCAGATGCCAACGTTCGCTCCGCCGTCGCTACGAAAAACAAGTTACCGCTTGATTTGATGGCCCTCCTTGCAAATGACCCAGATGAATCGGTCAGACAAAGAATCGCCTGTAACAAGAATGCTGATTTCAGCGTACTTGACAAGTTAGCAAGAGACCAGTCCGAACTGGTCTCGACTCCAGCGCGCAATCGAATCAAGTTATTGGGTGATCGCTGAGCTGGTTGCCCCATGTCTGGATTTTCAGACATGGGAAACCACGAACCTTTGCCGTCCGTCTCTTGTTTTCCTGTCTATCTATTTGGGCAGCAACCCGTGCGCAATCGAATCCAGCATTCCGTTCAGAAAATTAATCGACTCCGGCGCCGAATACCGCCGCCCAATCTCCAGCGCCTCATTAATCACAATCGGAAACGGCGTCCCTTTGAAGCCCAGCATCTCGCCCACAGCCATGCGAAGCAGGTTGCGATCGACGGCCGGCATGCGCTCCAACCGCCAGTGCTTCGAGTTGGCCACCAGAAGCGCGTCGATCTCTTCCTGGTGAGCTACGGCAACGCGGAAGAGGTCTTCGGCAAAGCCGCGGACTTCAGGCTCAACCTCGTCACCGGCCTTCCAGAATGTAGCGCGAACCTGGTCAGGTGTCTGCTTGCCGATGTCCGCCTGAAAGAGCATTTGCATGGCGAGCTCGCGCGATTTGCGCCGTCCCGAAGAGTGATGTTGTTGACCTGAGGTCAAGCGGGACCGCCTTCCACCCCACGGACGAAGACCTGTCTGTGGGGGCCCCGGCCCGTCTGCAGCTTGCGGCGCAGGCTCACCATCTCAATGGCGGCTGCGGCGGCTTCAAAGCCCTTGTTCCCCGCCTTGATGCCGGCGCGATTCAGCGCCTGTTCGAGCGTTTCGCACGTCAGCACACCAAAACAGTGCGGAATCCCAGTCTCCTGCTGCGACTGGCCGATGCCGCGCGCCACTTCGTTGTAGATGGCTTCGTAATGCGCCGTCTCTCCGCGCAGCAAGCACCCCAGCGGAATAATCGCATCCACTTGTCCGGCGTTCGCTATCGTCCGCGCCGCCGCCGGAATCTCCCACGCACCCGGAACGCGCACCACTTGAATATCTGCCCGATCCGCGCCGCTACGCATCAGCGCGTCCAGCGCCCCCTCAAGCAGGCGGTCGGTGATGACCGCATTCCAGCGGGCAACGACGATGGCAAACTTCATTCCCGCCGCGGAGAGATCGCCTTCAACTGCAACAGGCTTGCCTTTAACAGGAT
>DASRLI010000367.1:0-16218 GCA_035648535.1 Occallatibacter sp.
CGCATCGGCGACGACAACAAGTGCTGCGTCGAAGGTGGTTTTCCCGAAGACGCTGCAACCACCGGGGATTTTTCGATCTTCTCCTTCGATCTGTATCAATACCTCAAGAGCTCCGCGCCGGAGTTCGAGCAGTTGGCTGCGATGCAGGCAGGCCAGTGGCGGTGGAATGTGCGGCGCGGAAATGCGCTGGCCAAGTCGCTCACCGGCGAATTCGTCTCCGGCAACTACTTCACTACGCTCGGGCTTGGCGCCTATGCGGGCCGCGTCTTCCAGGACAGTGACGACACGCCTGCGGCCGCACCCACTGTGGTGATCAGCTACCAGGCGTGGCAGGGCGAATACGCTGCCGATCCTGCGATCGTTGGCTCCACAATTTTTATTCAAGCGCGGCCGTTCACTGTAATCGGCATTGCACCGCCGGGTTTCTTCGGTGATCGCATTGCCGACTCCCCGGCCGAGTTCTGGGTACCTATCCAGACGGAGCCATACATCCGTCAAGACAGCTCTATCCTGCATCACGCCGAGGCCCATTGGCTTTACGCGTTGGGCAGGGTCCGGCCCGGAACGAATGTCGGCGCGTTGCAGGCGAAGCTCTCGACTGCGCTGCGCCAATGGCTTTACTCGCGTCCAATTCTGAACGCCAACGGCGGCTCTTCCGTGATTCCAAAGCAGCATGTCGTTCTCACACCAGGTGGAAGCGGCATCCAGCATCTGCAAGTCGAAGCCGGCAAGAGTTTGAAGATGCTGATGATTCTTTCGTCAATCGTGCTGCTCATCGCCTGTGCCAATATCGCCAACCTGCTGTTGGCTCGGGCCACATCGCGGCGTTCTGCAATCTCATTGCGCATGGCTCTCGGCGCAGGGCGCGCTCGCGTTATTCGCCAGACCCTTACCGAGAGCATTCTGCTCGGCTGCATCGGCGGTTTCGCCGGCCTGGGCGTTGCCTATGCCGGGTGCCGCGCCATTCTCGTACTGGCATTTCCCGATGCGCACAATATGGCTATTGATCCCAGTCCGTCTCTGCCAATTCTCGGTTTTGCGTTTCTCGTCTCGCTGTTAACCGGCGTGCTGTTTGGCGTAGGGCCCGCGTGGCTCTCTTCTCATGCCCAGCCGGCAGAAGCATTGCGGGGTATAGGCCGAAGCACGCGCGACCGCTCTTCTCTGCCGCAGAAATCGCTGGTGGTTTTCCAGGCCGCGCTGTCAGTGGTGCTGCTGGCCACGGCTATTCTCATGACCAAGTCGCTCGCCAAACTTGAGCATCAGGACTTCGGCGTGACGACAACGAACCGCTACGTATTGCACTTCGATCCCGCAGGCGCCGGGTACACCACCAACCGACTCCCCGCGCTCTACCGCCAGATGGAGGACCGCTTCTCCACGTTGCCCGGCGTGACCACCTTCAGCATGTCGATGTACAGCCCGCTCGAGGGCGACAACTGGGGAGAGTGCGTTATTCAACAGGGCCATCAGGCTCCGGGGCCGAACTCCCGCTGCGGCTCCACGTGGGATCGAGTGAGCACGCACTTCCTGGAGTCGATAGGTGTGCCGATTGTTCGCGGCCGCAATTTCTCCGATCAGGACACAGAGGGATCACCCCAGGTTGCCGTCGTTAATCAGGCGTTCGTGAAGAGGTTCTTCCCCGATCAGGAGCCGATAGGACAGCACTTCGGCATCGATCGCCCGCAGTACTCGGGTAGTTTTGAGATTGTGGGTGTCTTCGCGGATTTCAAGATGAACAATCCGCGCAGTCCTATCCGTCCTGTTTTTCTTCGTCCGCTCGCGCAGCCATTCGCCGGTTACAAGGAGCCGGAGATGACTTCAACCGAGACGCAATCGATGTTTATGAATGCCATGATCATCGGCTTCAATGCGCCCCAGCAGAATGTTGACGCGCTCATTCGCCGCACACTGGCCGCCGTCGATCCGAATCTCACTGTGAGCGATCTGCGCTCATTCGAATCTCAGGTGGCCGGCAACTTCAACCAGGAACGGCTGATTGCGCGCCTCACCAGCCTGTTCGGAATTCTCGCGCTGGTTCTCGCATCGGTTGGGCTCTACGGCGTCATGTCGTACTTTGTGGCTCGCCGCACCGGCGAAATCGGCATTCGCATGGCGCTAGGCGCGACACGATCGAGCGTAGTTGCGATGGTGATGCGCGGCGCTCTTTGGCAGATTCTGATCGGCCTCGTTCTCGGAATTCCTGCAGCACTCTATGCCGGCTACCTGATGAAGAGCCTGCTGTACGGAGTGGTAAGCTACGACGCGCTGGCGCTCGCAGGCGCGCCGCTGTTGCTGGTTCTTTGCGCTGCGCTGGCTGGCTTTATCCCCGCTCGCCGCGCAGCATCGATTGAACCGATGAACGCGCTGAGAACCGAATAGTTCGTCATCGAGGTGAGAAGAAGATGAATACGCTTCTGCAGGATCTGCGTTACGCGTTGCGGCAGTTGCGCAAGTCGCCGGGCTTTACGCTGACCGTGGTGCTGACCCTGGCGCTCGGCATCGGAGCCAACGCAGCCGTCTTCACCATCTTCGACCAGGTGCTGCTCCGCATGCTGCCCGTTGAGCGGCCTAAAGAACTGATACGCTTTGTGTGGACCGGCGGATTCCACGGTTGGGCCAGCAGCTTCGGCGGCGATACCACGAACTATTTCTCCTATCCCATGTACAAAGATCTGCGCGACCAGAACCAGGTCTTTCGAGGGCTGCTGGCTGCCGACCGCACCAATGTCGGTGTCTCCTGGCACAACCAGGCCGAGAACGAAGACGCCGAAATCGTCACCGGCAACTACTTTCAGTTGCTTGGCCTAAATCCTGCGCTGGGCCGCCTGCTGACCCCGCAGGACGATACGGCGAAGAACGCCAATCCAGTACTCGTTCTCAGCTACGACTATTGGCGAACGCGCTTCGCCGCATCGCGCGATGTGGTGGGCCAGACCGTGCTCATCAACGGCCATTCCTTCACCATCCTCGGTGTCGCGCCGGAGAACTTTCAATCGGCCATTGGCGGATACAAGCCCGGCGTCTTCCTTCCCATCAGTATGGTCGAAATCGCGATGCCCTGGATGGCCACACACGACAACCTGAACAGCCATCAGTCCATCTGGCTCACACTGGTGGCGCGGCTCAAACCCGGCATGACCACGTCTCAAGCCGAGGTACGCCTTGGGCCTCTGTGGCACACGCTACGAGCTAATGAGTTGACTCTCTACAAGTCCAGTTCCGAGCGTTTCAAGAAGAGCTTCCTCGACAATTCGCGCCTCCAGGTCAAGGAAGATTCAACAGGCTTTTCGCCCGGTCGCACAGAACTGAAGACGCCCCTCATCATCCTCATGAGCATGGCCAGCCTGCTGGTAGCCATGTGCGCCATCAATGTGGCCACGCTGTTGCTGCTGCGCGCCGCCGGCCGCGCTCGGGAGATGTCAATGCGCTACGCGCTGGGTGCAAAGCGAAGCCGCGTCATCGCGCAGTTGCTGGTCGAGGGCGGATTGCTTGGCGTGGCCGGAGGCGCTGCGGGACTGGCGCTTGCGCCGGTGGTGGCCGCCACGCTGGTGCGCGTGATGACCAATGCCGATCCCGGTAGTGAGCCTTACTCCGCATCCATCGATGCTCGCGTTCTCCTGTTCACGGTGGGAATTTCTCTCCTGACCAGCCTGCTGTTCAGCGTCGCTCCGGTGCTTCATTTCCTCCGCCCCGATCTGACCCAGGCTTTGCGCCAGAATGCGGGAACCGCCTCGAAGGGCTCGCAGCGATTCCGCAAACTGGCCGTAGGTGCGCAGATCGCTCTCAGCGTCCTACTGCTCGGCGGCGCTGGCCTATTTATGCGCACTCTCGACAATCTCCGCCATCAGCCGGTCGGATTCGAGACCGCAAATCTAGCTACCTTCTCGCTCAACCCAACCAACTCCGGCTACAGTTATGACCGCACACTACCGATGGTAAACAACGCTCTCGAAGCAGTCCGCCGCATTCCCGGCATTGCCTATGCAGCGGCTACTACCGATCCGGAACTCTCCGGGGATTCCAATAGTTCTGGCTTCACGGTTCAGGGCCACAGGCGGGGCGAGGATGAAAATATGGACTTCGAATCTCCGTGGGTCACACCCGATTACTTCGCCGCGCTCAAGCAGCCATTGCTGGTGGGTAGAGCATTCACCTCCGCCGATGGGCAGGGAGCGCCCCAAGTGGCCGCTGTCAATCTTGCATTCGCCAAGCGCTTCTACGGTTCGGCGCAGAATGCATTGGGCCGCATGATCGGCGGGGGAGATCAGCCCGACACAACCATCGTCGCCGTCGTGGGCGACGTCAAACACTCCGATCTGCGTACTGACATCGGACCGGCAGTTTATCGGCCTTACCTCCAACTGCAGCATCCTGGAGGCGTGCAGGTGTATGTGCGCACCGCGCAGCCGCCGGAGACTCTAGAAGGAGCAATCCGCCAGGCGATTCATCAGTTCGATTCCACGCTGGTGGTTGATGGCCTGCGCACCATGGACGCGCAGGTGGATCGCAGCGCTTCGGATGAGCGCGCGCTGGCTTTCCTCGCGATTGGCTTTTCAGTTCTCGCGATGATTCTGGCCGCAGTTGGACTCTACGGCGTGCTTGCCTACTCCACTGAACAGCGCACGCGCGAGATTGGTGTGCGTCTGGCTATGGGAGCGCAGCGATGGAGCGTGGTTGCACTGGTTGTGCGTGAGATGGCACTTATCGCGGCGATTGCAACGGTGATTGCGCTACCGTCCGTTGTGGCCCTGGCGCGACTTTTTCGAAGCCTGCTTTATGGCGTGGCGACTTTCGATCCCATCACACTGGCAGGCGCTCTACTGTTGACTGCCGCGATGGTGGTCCTGGCGGCGGCTCTTCCTGCTCGCCGCGCCGCTTCAGTCGAGCCCATGCAGGCTCTGCGAACGGAATAGTTCGAACGAATGACAGGGAACTAGAGATTGGAGTAACTCGAAGATCATGATTGAACTGAAAAATGTGGAACGCAGTTATAAAACCGGACACACGGAAACGTGGGTGTTGCGCCGGATCGGGCTCACCATCAAGGAAGGTGAATTCGTCACCGTGATGGGGCCATCGGGGGCAGGGAAGTCGTCGCTGCTGAATGTGCTGGCGCTGCTGGATGACAGTTGGATTGGCGAGTACTGGTTTGGCGAGACGCCGGTACACACGCTCAACCGCAAGCAGCGTGCGGATCTGGCACGCCAGCGCATCGGCATGGTGTTCCAGAGCTATCACCTGCTTGACGATCTGACGGTGGCGGAGAACATCGATCTGCCGCTTTCCTACAAGAACCTGCCTGCGAAAGAGCGCCAGGGAATGGTGGCGGACATTCTCGACCGATTTCAGATCGTCGCCAAGAAGGACCTGTTTCCTTCGCAGCTCTCGGGGGGACAACAACAGTTGGTGGGCATTGCGCGCGCCGTGGTGCATGCACCCACGCTTCTGCTGGCTGACGAGCCGACGGGCAACCTGCACTCCTCGCAGGCGCGCGAGATTATGGAACTCTTCTGCCAGCTCAATCGGGCCGGCACCACCATTGTGCAGGTGACTCACTCTGAAGAAAACGCGCGCTACGGCAAGCGCATTGTGGAATTGCACGATGGTTGGCTCACGCGCGATGAGACCCTGGCCGCAAAGACAACGGAGGTTGGCTCCCAGTGAACCATTCCCAAATGAATTTTCATAAATCGAGTTCGGCCCGTCGCGTCCAGGCGCTGGCGGCAATTCTCCTGCTGCAGGTGAACCTCGCTATGGCGGTGGAACCTTCTGGCTCTTCTACCCCTTCGGTCCAGACGGCTCCTCCGGCGGTGCAGCAGGCACAGCCTGCGCCCTTGCAGACGCACCAGGACAACATTCCCTTCGACCAGTTGCAGCACCCTTCGCGCAACCCGTTCGACGCCTATCGGGGAAAGAGCGTTCCTCCGCCGAGCCTGGAGAATTCCGCGCGCCTTGATTCCTTGATCCGTGACGGCAAGCTTTACCTGACGCTGCAAAACGCAATCGACCTCGCGCTTGAGAATAATCTCGACCTGGTGATTGCGCGCTACAACCTGCCCATTGCGCAGATGGACGTGCTCCGCACACAGGCCGGCGGCTCAGTGCGTGGTGTGAACACAGGTGTGGTATCGGGCACTCCGGGCGGTGCGGGCGGCGTGTTCGGTAGCAGTTCCGGCGCTGGCGCGGGCGGCACCTCGGGCGGCGCAGGCGGTGCGGGCGCGGGAGCTTCGGGATTGGTGCAGTCCACGCTGGGCACCGGTTCCGTGGTGTCCTCCTACGATCCGCTTATCAATGCGAAAACGTCTGTGGATCACACCACGCAACTACTGCCCAACCAGATTCTCTACGGCGTGCCTGTTATCCACCAGAACACGATCCTGGGCAATATTACCTATTCGCAGGCGTTCCCAACGGGCGGCGCCATTCAGGTGGCATGGAACAACAATCGCCAAACTTCCAACAGCCCCAACAACACGCTCAACCCGCAGCTCAACTCCTATTTCGAGTTCTACGCGAATCAGGAGTTGCTGGCCGGCTTTGGGCTGGGACCGAACCTGCGCTTTCTACGGATTGCCAAGACCAACCAGAAAGTCTCTGACATCGCCTTCCGCGCACAGTTGATTGCCACCGTGACCCAGATTTGCGACCTGTACTGGGACCTGGTGAACGCCTATGATAACGAGCACGTAGGAGAGCGGTCGGTGGCCTTTGCCACTGAGACCCTGAACACCGCTCGCAAGCAGCTTTCACTGCAGGCGATTCCGGAGATGGAAGTATTGAAAGCGGAGGCGGACGTGGCCACGCGCCAGCAGGACCTGACCATAGCCCGCACCAATCTCGAACTGCAAGAGCTTTACATGAAGAACGCTATCAGTCGCTCGCTCGATGACCCCGTGTTGCAGGATATGCCGGTGGTGCCTGTGGACCACATTGGCACGCAGATGCAGCCGGATGCCGCGGTCGCGCAGCAGATGATCGCCGACGCGCTGAAGAATCGCACCGAACTGCTGGAGTCGAGTTTGGTTCTGGAAAACAGCGAGCTGAGCCGCAAGACTGCGCGCAACGCGCTGTTGCCATCGCTTTCGGTTTATGGTTTCTATGCCGGCACCGGATACGGCGGCACGCCTAACCCGCTGAACAACACAGGTTCCAATGTGCCGGCAGGATTTGCGGGGGCGGTGGACAACGCGTTCAATTACTCTTCTCCCGAGTATCAGATGGGATTTCAATTGATGGTCCCACTGCGCAACCGCATTGCCAAGGCCGACCAGTACCGCACCGAGCTCGAATACCGGCAGTCGCAGGTTTATCTTGAAGAGTTGAAGAAACGCATCCGCATTGAAGTGCGCAATGCGCGTTTTGCGCTGGAACAGGGCGCGAGCCGAGTGGATGCCGCGCGCCATGCTCGCGATCTGGCCCAGAAGACGCTCGATATTACGCAGCAGGAGCAGAAGCTGGGCGCCGGATCGAATCAACAGACGCTTTCGGCCGAGCACGACCTGGCCCTGGCCGAGTCGGCCCTGGTGACCGCCGAGACAGATTACGAGAAAGCGCGCATCGAAGTGCGGCGCGCAACCGGCTCGGTGCTTGAGGACTACGGCATCTCGATTGCCAACGCCAGAACGGGTGTTGTGGAGGCAAGCCATTCCCAGTAAGCAAGAAAGAATCCGAGTATTGGCGGCCGACGATCAGCCTTCCATTCTGGAGGCAGTGGAACTGCTGCTGGCTCCGCAGGGGATCGATGTGGACTGCGTGCGCTCTCCACAGTTGCTGATGGAAGCGCTGGGCCAGCGCGACTACGACGTGCTGCTCATCGACCTGAACTACACGCGCGACACGACCTCCGGCCAAGAGGGCCTGGATCTGCTGGCTCGCATCCAGGAGTACGACTCGCGCCTGCCGGTGATCGTAATGACCGCGTGGGGCAACATCGGACTCGCGGTTGAATCCATCAAGCGCGGCGCGCGGGACTTTGTGCAGAAGCCGTGGGAGAACGAGCGGCTGCTGTCGCTGATCCGGGTTCATGCGGAGTTGCGCCAGGCGCTGCGCCACGCTCGCCAGCTGGAACTCGAAAACCGGTTGTTGCGCGCTGAAGGAATGCCGGAGTTTATCGCCTCGGCGCCCTCGATGCAGCCGGTACTCGAATTGATTGCGCAGGTTGGACCCTCCGATGCCAATGTGCTGATCACCGGTGAGCACGGCACTGGGAAGGAGATTGTCGCCAGGCTACTGCACGCAGCATCGCCGCGTGCGCGCATGGCGCTGGTAACCGTAAATGCCGGCGGGCTGCCGGAGGGAACTTTCGAGAGCGAGATCTTTGGCCATGTGAAGGGCGCTTTCACCGACGCGCGCACCGACCGCATCGGCCGCTTTGAACTGGCCAACGGGGGCACGCTGTTTCTGGACGAGATTGCGAACGTTCCGATGCGGCAACAAGCAAAGCTGCTGCGAGTTTTGGAGACCGGCGAGTTGGAGCGCGTGGGTTCTTCGCAAACCCGGCGCGTTGACGTGCGGGTACTGTGCGCTACAAACGCCCGGCTCGATGAGGAGGCCAAGGCGGGCAACTTCCGCGAAGATCTGCTCTTCCGCATCAACACTGTGGAGATTCACCTGCCCGCGCTGCGCGACCGGCGCGAAGACGTTCCGCTGCTGGCTGCACACTTTCTGAATCGCAACCGGGCGCGCTATCGCAAGCAGGTAATTGGCTTCTCGCCCGCCGCGATGCAGCAGTTGATGCAGTATCCCTGGCCGGGCAACGTGCGCGAGCTGGAGCACACGGTGGAGCGCGCGGTGTTGCTGTGCCGCGGCGAGGAGGTGGAGCCGGCCAACCTGGCGATCACTGCTTCCCGAACCGCGGCGACCTCGTTTGAGAATATGAGCATCGATGAGGTGGAATCCCTGCTCATACGCAAGGTTCTTCGCCGCTGCGACGGCAATATCTCGCAGGCTTCCGAGGCCCTGGGATTGAGCCGCGCAGCGCTCTATCGGCGCATCGAAAAATATGGAATCTAGGCAAGCGATTCGACGGCGCCGGCGCTCGGCTATTCGCCGGGCGTGGCTCCATTGCCTGTTTCTGGTGTTGCCCGCGCTGGTACTGGCCGCGCTTGTTCTTTACCAGAGCCACGTCAGCCTTGGGCCAGCATTGATGATGGGCGGCTGCTTGCTCTTGTATCTGTTACTGGTGGCCGCCGCGCTCATTGAAGGGCTGATCCGGTCGCTGCAGACGCTATCAAATGTGGTTTCTTCACTGCGCGAGGGGGACTATTCTTTTCGCGCGCGCGGGGCAAGCGCGCAGGATGCGCTGGGAGAGCTGGCCGGGGAGGTAAACGCGCTGGCCGACCTGCTGCAGAAACAGCGAGTGCGTTCTCTTGAAGCAACGGCGCTGCTGGCCCGCATTTTGGAAGTGATGCACGCGCCGCTATTTGCATTCGATCGCGACGATACTCTGCAACTGGTGAATAACGCCGGGCTCAAACTGCTGGGCCTGCCGCATGCCCGGAGCTTTGGTCGCACCGCGCGAGAGCTTGGCCTGGAAGAACTCCTCCGGGCGCCCGATCAAACCATTCATACCTTCAACAGGGATCAGAAACCTTCCGCGGGGCCTGTGCGTTGGCTGTTGCGCAAAGCAACATTCCGGCAGGAAGGCGCGCCACACACGCTGCTGTTGCTGGCGGACGTGAGTGTGCCGCTGCAGGAGGAGGAACAGGTCGCGTGGAAGCGGCTGATCCGGGTTCTGGGGCACGAGCTTTCCAATTCGCTGGCGCCGATCAAGTCGATTGCAGGCAGCCTGCTGGGGCGCGTAGATACCTTGCAGGGAAATGACGGCACGTTGAGTGACTTTCGGCGCGGGCTCGGCGTGGTGGAGAGCCGGGCCGACTCTCTGCACCGCTTCGTGCAGTCTTACCGGCAGCTTGCCCAGTTGCCCCAGCCGCGGCTCAGGCCGGTTGCGCTGGCTCCGCTGCTGGAGCGCGTGGTGCTACTGGAGCAGCGGCTTCCCGTGCAACTCGATCCCGGACCTGCGGCAGTGGTGAATGCAGACCCCGATCAGTTGGAGCAGATGTTCATCAACCTGCTGGCCAACGCGGTGGATGCTTCGCTGGCGAGGGATTCACAGCCGGTCCGCGTCAGTTCGAAACTGGCCGGCTCTTCTCTGTTGGTCTCGATTGAAGATCGCGGCCTGGGCATTGCCAACTCCGAAAACCTGTTCGTTCCCTTTTATACGACCAAGCCGTCGGGCAGCGGCGTAGGACTGGCGCTGGCCCAGCAGATTGCCCGCGCTCACGGCGGCGAGATTCAACTTGTCAACCGTGAAGACGGCGAGGGCGCACGCGCTACGATCCGTCTGCCGTTGGAGCAGCCGGCGGAGGAGGAAGAGGGCTGAGGGATTTTCCTGGGGAGCAGTTTCGATTGGAGCAGGGTTTCGAAAGCTAGAAGCCGTAACGCAATTCCTCACCCTCGCGGGGCTATTGGATTTGTCTCCGCGTCGAGCTCAATTGCGAACACGCAATTGCGGCCATTGTCCTTGGCGCGATAGAGGGCCATGTCGGCGGCGTGGAGAAGAGATTCGTAGTCGGATGGGAAACCGGAAGCTACGCCGAAGCTTGCGGTAACCTTGATAGCCGCCTTGTTGCCTGGGATATGCGCCACCTGCACTGCCATGCGGAGATGCTCGGCGCGGATGCGCGCGCTGGCGAGGTTCGAGCCGGGCAGGATGAGCAGGAACTCCTCGCCGCCATAACGGCCCACCCAGTCGTACGAGCGCACCGAGCGCTGAAACACCGCGCTGATTTCCTTGAGGGTCAAATCTCCGGAGGGATGGCCGAAGGTGTCGTTGATCTGCTTGAAGTGATCCAGATCAACGAGGATCAGGCTCAGCGGCACGCCCTCGCGACGGGAACGATCTACTTCGCCGCGCAGGCGCTCGATGATGATGCGATGATTCCACAGGCCGGTGAGGTCGTCGTGTTCGGCATAGTGGCGCATCTGCTCGCGGGCGCGCTCCAGCTCTGCTTTTTCGCGCTGCAGGTCGTCGGTGCGGCGCTGTACGGCCAGTTCGAGCTGGCGCGTATGTCCAACCAGCAGATGCACGCGCCAACGCCACAACAAAGTAACAAGAATGCCGGCCAGCAACGCCAAGGCGATCCGCAGCTCCATGCTCTGCCACCAGCGCGGAATGATGCGAAAGTCGATCTCAGTGACCGCGGAAGCTGCTCCTCCTGCAACATCCACGGCTTCAGCCTGAAACCGGTAGTTCCCAGGGAACAGGCTCGGGTAGCGAATATTTTCATCCGCTGTCTCCACCCAATCCGATTCCAGCCCCAGCAGGCGATAGCGCAGGCGGATGTGGTGCGCATCGCGAAAACTGAGGGCGGCCATCGAAATGGCGAGAGGGCTTGCGTTCCATGGGACCTGGGCTCCATTGGTGATCGTTGTCGGCCCGAATGCAATCTGCGGGATGGCAGGCGTTTGCGGAGCGATGGCTGGAACAGTCTCCGGTTTCATCAAGTGAGAAAGTCCGCCTGAGGTGCCAATCCAAATACTGCCGTCGGTATCTTCGGCAAGGCCATTGCTGTCGAGGTCGTTCCAGATGAGGCCGTCATCCTGGGTAAAGGTGCGCCAGATGCGGCCGTCGAAGACGGTCAGGCCGGCGTCCTGGCCTACCCAGAGCCAGCCCCGCTTGTCCGCAAACAACGATACGACTTGTTCCGACAGCAGATGCGGCTGGACAACATGTTCTGATTCGACGATCTTGTTACCGTCGATGCGCAGCCGCATGATTCCCGGAAAGTTCCCCGAAGCCCATAGATTGCCCCGCCAGTCGGCGGCGATCAGAGAGGGATTGACGCCGGAGAGCCCGGGATCGATGCGCCGCCAGCCACCGACGTCGAGCCGGTAAAGGCCCTGGTCGGATGCGGCCCACAGGTGGTTGGCATTGTCCAGAGTGAGGTCGTTGAAGCGCGTCCCGGGGTGCGGCAGGGCGTCATCTTCCACGAAGCGCGGGGTGTGGTCCGCGGCCGCGGTGTCCACAACGTACAGCCCGGCGACGGTGGCCAACCACAGACTATGCGCGCCGTCGTACAGCGTGCGGAAGATTTCCGGCGTCTTCCACGCGCGGCCCGCAAGCGTCTTCTCATCGATGCGCACCAGGCTGCCGGCTGCACGGCCCAACCAGATGCTCCCATCTGCGCTCTCGGCCAATGAAACGGCACGAGTCGTCTCAATATCAACGCTCTTCCACGGCCTGGCGGCGCTTGCTCCAGCCGGAACCATGTCAAGACCGGACTCGGTGCCGACCCATAGACGGCCAGTGCGGTCCCGCAGCGAAGTCCAGATGATGTTGTTACTCAAGCCCTCGGCGGTGGTGAGGGCCTCCCAGCGGTCCTGGCCAACCCAGCGCATCAGGCCGTGGCCGACGGCGCCGATCCAGAGCGAGCCTTCGCGATCGGCAAAGAGTGCGGAAATATCGAAGTTGGTGAGACCATTCTGCGCAGTCACCATGAGCCAATGCCCCTTCTTCCAGAGCCCGAAGGCAGTCCCCTGCGAGGCGGCTATGCGACCCTCACGGTCCATAACCAGCGCATCGTAGGGCTCGGCATTGGAATGACCGGGAAGGTCGTGGGCCTGGTAGCGGCCTTCGATCGGGAAGACTTCGCCCAAGTGCGATGCTCCTCGTATCCAGAGGTGGCCATCCCGCGCGAGCAGCATATGTTGCCACTGCTCCGCCGGAAGATGAAGAGCGGAGCCCATGTGCGTCGTATTGCCATCTTGAAGGCGACAGAGATCGGAGCCGCAGCCGTACCAGAGCACTCCCCTGGGACCGGAGAGCACGCTCCAGATCGGTCCGTTTTCAAGGTGGAGCGGTTCTGCAATCCATCGATCCGGATCGGTGCGCCGGAGCATATAAGCGGCATTCCGATCCGCTGCCACCACCTGGCCCGGAGCAACGGCGGTGAATACGGTTCCGATTCGCTGTGAAAGCCGCCCTAAAGGATCGGAAGGGTGGATCTCGGCAAAGCTGCCGTCGCGCTTTTGGAAGTAGATGCCGGCCGTGGTTCCCACCAGAAGCGTTCCATCGCTGCCTGTGTAGAGGTTCTGGATGGTGCGGTGCAATCCATCGGCGATGCCGAACTTCCTGAATTGGTTTCCGTCATAGCGGTACAGGCCGTTTTCCGTGCCCACCCAGAGGAAACCAGCGTTGTCCTGGGCAATGCAGTCCACGTTCAGGTTGTCCATGCCCGGGGCAGCTTCGCTGAATGTGTAGTGCTGGGCCAAGCAGGCGGGCGCGACAAGGACCAGCGCGACAATGCCGCACAGCAGGGGCCTCAGATTGCATTTCAGCAACTGCGAAGTGAACGGCAAAGCAGATCCTTCAGTTCAGGATGAGTTCACTATACCCGGTCGATGGGGTGGGAAAGCAATGAAAACCGGATGGAATCGTACGGGTTTGACCAGGACCAGGGAATGTTGCTAATCACAGAGCAGGGCGGCTTCAGGGAAGGCCTGCGCATCGTCTTCTGATGCGGAGTCGGAATCGTGAAGCGGAGTCTCGCCGTGATCGAGCCCTGACATGAAAAAGTGCTCCACTTCTGACAGAACATCGGCACCGGTGCGAGATTGGTAGATGGCCGCGCGCAGCTTTGCGCCGCCCGGCACGCCGTGGGTGAACCAAGTGGCAAATTGCTTCATTTTGCCTGCCGGGTCTCCCATGCGGGCATCGCGCGGCAGGTCCTTTGTTGCTTCCACTTCGACCAACAACATTTCGAAGTAGGCACGTATCATCCGGTAGCGATCTTCCATCGTGGGGCGCTCGTAACTGCCCGTCGCGGTGTATTGTGCAATCTGGCGGAAGATCCATGGATTCGCCGGTGCCGCGCGGCCGATCATTACCGCGTCACAGCCGGTCTTTTCAACCATGGCCGCCGCGTCCTCTGGAGTGCGAATGTCGCCGTTGCCGATGACAGGAATTCCGACTGCTTGCTTGATTGCGGCGATCCACTCCCATTGCGCCTGGCCGCTGTAGCCCTGCTCGCGGGTGCGTGCGTGCAGCGCGACGGCGTTCAGCCCTTCAGCTTCCGCCATGCGCGCCAGCTCGACGCACACAATCTGCTTCTCGTTCCAGCCCATGCGAAATTTGACGGTGAAGGGAATGGTGACCGATTTGCGCACGGCACGAAAGATCTCGCCGATCTTTGGCAGGTCGCGCAGCAGGCCGGAGCCGCCGTTGCATCCCACGACACGCTTGGCAGGGCAGCCCAGATTGAGGTCAACGGTATCGAAGCCAGTCTCTTCGACAATGCGCGCGGCGTCGGCCAGCGTCTCCGGGTTCGATCCGAATAGCTGCGCGCCGATGGGGTGCTCGTCGTCGTAGAAGGTGAGATAGCGGCGGCGCTTGGTTTCGCGCATGCGGGCCAAGCCGTCGGCGGAAGTGAACTCGGTCATCAGCAGGCCGCAGCCGGATTGGGCGTTGGTGACTTCGGAATCGATCGAGTCGGGGCTGGGATCTTGCGGGGCGGCGGAACTGAACAGGCTGGCGTGGCGAATGAAGCGGCGGAAGACCGTATCGGTGACCCCTGCCATTGGAGCCAGCACGGTCGCGGGAGTCACAGTGACAGAGCCGAGGCGCACCTCCGCCGGCACCCGTGCCTGTTCAGGCATCGCGTGCTCGATGGGGTTGTCCCAGTCCTTCTTTACGGTAAAGCCCTTGCCGGCCATAAATAACCTCTGAGCCTTCAGTCGTTAGCTTCTACTGTCCTGTCTCTAAAGTTCGTTTCAAAATCTAAATCAACGCGAACTCCCCCGAGAGGCGGTCATCCTGAGCGAAGCGTTTTTCAGCGGAGCCGAAGGACCTGCATTTTCAAAAGCAGGCTGCAGATCAAAAGCCAGGAAGTATGCCAAGTGCCCCACCATCGCCGAAAGGCGTCTTTTGCGCATTGGTTAGATAGGATAGCTCCAAACTCCCCAAAGCACTTCATGGCCTTTGTCGAACGTCTTCAGGCCTCTTACAGGCTCTTGCCAACTGCCGGCCATAAACCCTAATCAATTCGGTAATTCAGCAACCTGATAAACAAACGGCTTGCCACGCGATTCAGGATCCCATCCCGCCGCCATTGCTTCCCGAACATGGGCCTCCACTTTGGCCCCCACAATCCCAGGCCGGGGGGAGTAGTCAATCCCAATCCTTGTGAAGCCGCTCTTGTGCGTCGCGACCGCCGGATATTCCATGTGCAGTTCACGGCGCGCGCCTTCGGCAACACGTACGTGAATTGCCATACCCATCCAACCCTCGGAAGTGCTCCCTTGCTGCTCGCGATGGAGACGCCAGATCAGGGACAGCCCGTCGATGGTCACCGTTGATTCAATCGAGCGCTTGGCGCGTGGCATGTTTTATCTTGTCATTTCTCAAAAGCGTGCGCCTCACAAACCACGTTCTTGCTTGTTTCCGAACGAAGATGGGCCTCCGCCGTAGCGGAGGCCCAATCGCGCTAACCGATTGCTGCTGCGGCGGTTACTTGCTTGCTGCCGCTGCCTGCGCCTCGTCGGACTTGGCATACTTACGCCGGAACCGCTCGACGCGTCCGGCGGTATCGACCAACCGCTGCTTGCCCGTAAAGAACGGGTGGCAAGCCGAGCAAATTTCCACGTGAATTTCGCCCTTGTGGGTCGATCGGGTCTCGAAATGGTTCCCGCAGGCGCACTTAACCTGCACTGCGGCGTAATTGGGATGAATCTTTTCCTTGGGCATCGCTTGAAGACAGACCTTTCCTGCAAACGTTCTCTTCCATTGTAGGGGGATTTGGGCGGTTTAGCAATTGGGAGACGGGAGACGGGAGACGGGAGACGGGAGACGGGAGACGGGAGTGGGCAGTGGGCAGTGGGCAGTGGACAGTGGACAGGAAATGCCTGGTGGTTGAGATTTGTGGTTTCCCATTCTTTCCGCAGAAAGATGCGGAAAGGATGGCACCCGGCCTAAAACCCGAGGGAATGATGAACACTTTTACCTGAATTACGCTTGCCGACGTCGAAAAGAGCCGGATGCCCCATCCATTCCGCGCATTTTGCGGAATGGGTGGGATACCACAACCCTCAACCGAGGGCTCTTTCTATTCCTTCTTCCCTGCCTTCCCCCGATGCACCGCGCCCCCGGTTCTCGGAAGTCCCCACACAGTCAGGAAAAACCCAGAAAAACAACACATTTTTGTCGCAAAAAGCTCGATTTTC
>DASRLI010000368.1:0-2115 GCA_035648535.1 Occallatibacter sp.
TCTACCGTCGCCGCCTGTCCAGAGAAGAGCAGAATCTTACAGGTTGGTAGCATTGCGCCTATTCGAATCGCAGCATCAATTCCGCTGGTACCCGGCATGACAACGTCGCTTATCAGCATGTTTGGTCGGAACCGCTCGGCCATCTCGACCGCAGCCTCTCCGCCATAGACGGCTCGCGTCTCAAACCCCGCCTTGGTCAAGATGACGGCAAGAGTGTCAGCAATCGCCCGTTCATCGTCGGCAACGAGCACCTTCCTATTAGTACTACTGTGTTATAAAGTTGATTCCTCCTGCTCGATTTGAGTGGCGTGCACGAGCATTCGGCGTTAAGTTGATGGGCTATGAGAACTCGCCGGGACGAAGCCACCAGCCAGCAGGAGCGTTTTGCTGTTTATCTGGACCGAATGGCACAGGCCGCCGGGCACGCCGATCGCATTGTTCCGATGCAGAACTATGTCAAGGGCCTGCTGTTGCCCCTCGAACGCAAGAGTGTCGAGCCGATGGCGGCACGGCTGGCTCCGGGAAATGTGCGGCAGATGCATCAGTCGCTGCATCACATTGTGGCGGAGGCGGCCTGGAGCGATGAGGCAGTGCTGGCCGAGGTTCGCCGTCAGGTGCTGCCTTCCATGACACGCCAACATCCGCTTGCCGCTTGGATCGTCGATGACACAGGCTTCCCCAAGAAGGGCACGCATTCGGTTGGCGTGACGCGGCAGTACTGCGGGCAGGTGGGCAAGCAGGATAACTGCCGGGTGGCGGTCAGTGTTTCGGTAACGACCGGGCAAGCTAGTCTTCCGCTGGCGTATCGCCTCTATCTACCTGAGATTTGGGCGCAAGACCGAGCACGAAGAAGTCAGGTTGGCGTTCCGGAAGAGATTGAGTTTCAGACCAAGCAGGAGATTGCACTCGACCAGATCCGCTCGCTGGTCGCAGAGGAGGTGCCACGCGCCCCAGTGCTGGCCGACGCCGCCTATGGCAATGACCATGGATTCCGCGAAGGACTGGAAGCGCTGGGATTCTCCTATGCGGTGGGTATCCAGTCTTCGACATCGGTTTGGCCGCCTGGATCGGCTCCGCTGCCTGCGAAGGCTCGCGGCGTTATGGGACGTCCTCCAAAGCTGCTCCAGCGGGATGAGAAATATTCACCTCTTTCGGTCAAGGAACTAGCCCTGTGCCTAAGCCCGGGCGATTTGCGCCGGGTGAGTTGGCGCGAAGGCACGCGCGGCACCATGGCTTCCCGCTTTGCGGCCTTGCGCGTACGCGTGGCGCATCGGGACTACGAGCGAAGCCAACCGCGTCCAGAACAATGGCTGTTGTTCGAGTGGCCAAAAACAGAGAAGGAGCCGACAAAGTACTGGCTGTCGAACCTGCCAGAATTGATCAGCCTTCGCCGGCTCGTGGCTACCGCTAAGCTGCGCTGGCGCATCGAGCGCGACTACGAAGAACTGAAGCAGGAACTCGGGCTGGGACACTATGAGGGGCGGAACTGGCGCGGGTTTCATCACCACGCAACGCTATGTATCGCCGCTTACGGATTTCTGGAGGCAGAGCGGTGCCTTTTTTCCCCCGGACCACACTCGCGTCCGGTCCGCGCAGCCGACATACAACTTCGCCTACCCCGACTGCCACGAGGCGCCACGCCACGAGGCGCTGCCGGTCAGGACCGAACGGCATAATCCACATTCCATCGCCACCCTGCGCCGCCAGATAGCAACCCATCTGGCCCGCTCTCTACCCAGATGTCCCTGCTGCCTGCGCCCACCACTTATAACACAGTAGTACTAGGAAGCTGCGGTGCATTGGGAAAATACCCCGACACCGCGCCGCGAAACGAAAGTCGCATATGCCATGACTTTAGCTGGATAGACCGTCCTCACGTCAAACCATGGGTCACAGCAATTTCACTTGCAGTGACCCACGTACGCTGAACGAACGCATGCGCGATCCTTTGAGGAGACCGTCTCGAACGACCACAACTCGTTCCCAAATCAGTCACGTCCATAGCACTGATTTTTCCATTCATATCTGGATCTATTTGGATGAGCGGGCACGCAGCCACTTTGCAATTTCATCAGGATCGAAACGGACGCTATAACCAATTCGAATACATGGGAT
>DASRLI010000369.1:0-14650 GCA_035648535.1 Occallatibacter sp.
GATAAGTACCGAAGGCTCGTCTCGACGGCAATATAGCGGGAATTGTAGCGAGTGGGCGTCTCTCGGGAGTTTTCTGACTGTGTTCAAATGGGACAGGGCACAATCAAGAGAGTACTTTTCGGTCGTAAGTGAATCCAATCAGGTATAGAGTAGTTGCCAACCGACAGTGGAGAGGGCAGAGGCTATGCATCTACAGTTTGACGAAACCAAAGCGACTCAGGTGGCCGCCTATTTTCTTAAACTGCGGGGCGGCCAGATGCATTACATCAAGCTGATCAAGCTGATGTACCTGGCTGATCGCGAAGCGCTGTTGAGGTGGGGCGTACCAATATCGATGGACAAGTATGTTTCGATGGATAACGGCCCGGTACTCAGTAAAGTGCTCAATCTGATCACAGAGGATCGACCCAAGCCAGTTTGGTCCCAGTTTATTTCCGCCCCCCTCGATGAATATGAAGTGCGGCTACTCCGACCCGCCCCGACAGACACTCTCTCGCGGGCGGAAGAAAATCTAATGTGTGAGATTTTCGAGAAATACGGTTACCTCAACCGATGGGATCTCATCAACAACGTGATGCACAAGTTGCCGGAATGGCAGAACCCAAACAAGAGTTCGATCCCGATCCACCTTCGAGAAATACTGAAAGCTGGCGGTGAGACCGAAGACGAAATCAGGGAGAATCTTCGAGAACTCCATTCGTTCGCAAGCGATGAAGAAAAGCTAGCTCGCGTGTATGCTTAGCTGCGGTGATACCTTTCTGACGGGAGATGGCGATGAAGACAATTTCCACTTGTGGATAATTGTCACCCCCGTAAGCCAAGGCGAGGTGGTCACGGTGTGTATGGTCACCGCTCTCAAGAAAACCGAAAGGCTGATCCTTCTGAAACCGGGCGACCATCCGTTCGTGAAACACGAGTCCGCGATCGCTTATATCTTCTCTAAGATCAGAACCGTGGCAGACATCGAGGCCCTTCTTCAAAAAGGGTTCGCACAGCGGAAAGAACCAATGTCACCGGATGTCCTTCGAAGAATCCAGGCAGGCGTGGTTGACTCTGACTTCACTCCCAATGGGGTTCGCGCCTATTATCGCGAGGTCATGGGTTGAATAGCACGAAGTTCATCCGCGAGCCGCGCAGAACCAGATCGATCCGTTGACATGGATCGAAATGTGACCAAAATGTGACCAACCCATAAGTACACCTGTCTACATCCAACAACATACGAATACTTTGGTCACACCGTGCCGTGCGGGGCTGATAGGTTTAAGGCATTTGCAATCAAATACTTACATCCTGATTTTATAGCAGTGAGGCGGGACTCATAATCCCTTGGTTGGGGGTTCGAATCCCTCCGGGCCCACCATTGAATCAACAACTTGCGCGTATGCCATTTCGTCAGTTTTTCCCCGTGTGACGTGGATTGTGACGTACCAGGACGGGCCCGGGTTTCGGCCCTGCGGCTAATAGACGTGCGTTCACAACTTCGCGCACATCCTCCATGCTCGGATGCTGGTAGATCATAGCCGTCTGCGCGTTGGAAGGGCCCAAGGTGCGCATGACGAGCGACAGATTACCGGGTTTGCGGCCAAAATCTTCGTGGCGAACGTGTGGCGGGCGCTATAGTGCTTGATTTCGCTCGATAACTTCGCCTGCGCACGTGCCGTCTCAAAAGCCGAGGCGACAGTGGTCAAATGACCGGGTTTGGAATCGGAAGGGAATACCCAGCCTTCCGTCTGTTCCTTTTTTCGCGCTTGCAGGACTGTGATGATTCGTTCACTCATCGGAAGGAACCGGCGCGCAAGCCGGGTCTTCCCGCGGGGAATAAAGATCACGTTGCGGTCCCAGTCGATGTCCTCCCAACACATTTGGAAGACCTCGCCTGGGCGCATGCCGCAGTCGAGCATGATCGTCAAAACGTCCCGGAGCAGCTGTTTTGCCACTGCCAGGAGCTTGGCTTCCGCCTCGTCATTGATCAGCGCGGAACGTCCCTCTTCTTTGAACAGCTTGATTTTCGGTGCAGCTGCAATGATTCCCAATTCTGCCGCCTTGCCGAGCATTCTCCTTAACGTCCGTAGCGCGCGGTTCGCATTCGCAGGGGAATGCTTGAACCGGAGCGCTTCGGCTTCGTCGGTGGTGATGTGCGAGAGCCGCATAGCAGCAATGGGGGTTTGGGAGAGCATTCTCCAGCCTGATTCGTAATAATTCCGGGACTCGGGCTCCAGACGTGCCGTCTTGACCCAATCGAGGAAGCGTTTCGAGAATTTAGCAAGTGTCAGCGTTCTGCGTTGTACAGTCAGCTTTCGCCGCTTCGCCTCGTTCATCAAATGGGCTTCGACCATTCGGGCCTTCGAAAGAACTTTCTCCTTCGTTGAACCGCGATATCGACGCCTGTCCATGGCGAAATCGAAATGGTAGACTTCGCCCCGCTTACAGAGAGCCATCGTGCTCCTCCATGTATGCCCGCACGGAAGGAATGCGAGGCGAAGCCAATCTGGACGACGAAGGAGGTTGAGGAAGAAGTGTCCGAAAAATCGCTACGGAATGAGGAAAATCATGGCTTTCTGGTCCCGGCAAAGGTCCTGCCGGGCGCGCCCGGGGTTTTGGGCCTGGAACAAATGCAAAGAAGATTGTGAGCGGAGGCAACTCTGGTATATTGCTCGGGAGCCGAAAGGCAGAATTCAAATTCCGGTTTAATTGCGCGGGAGCACCGCGGTTCTCGATGGTCGAACAACGGATTCGGTTCGTGTGGTGCGGCTGGCGAGAGAGCATGCTGAGCGAGGGAAACAATGAAAGATTCGCGTCGAGAGTTCTTTAAAAAGGCAGCGATTACAGGCGCCGGTGTTGCCGCCGGCAGCTTGGTTCCGCAGGCGGCTTCAGCCGCTCCGGTTCGCGTGAAGTGGGACCGGGAGGTGGACGTGGTCGTTGTGGGAGCAGGGGCGATGGGTTTGCCTGCTGCGCTTCGCGCGCAGCAGGCCGGGGCTTCGGTGCTGCTGTTGGAAGCGGCCCGCGACGTCGGCGGACATGCGATTGTCAGCGCTGGCAACGTGGCGTTGGGCGGCGGAACCAGCGTGCAGAAGAAGTATGGCATTGCGGATTCGCCCGACCTTCTGTTCAAAGACCTGGTGGACTGGTCCGTGATCGAACCCAATGGCTTCCCCGAATATCGTTACAATGACCGCGAAATCATCCGCGCTTTTGCCGACAATGCTCCTGCCACGTTTGAATGGCTGGTGGCCCAGGGCGTGACTTTCGTGGACAAAGGGCCCGACAACGTCGGAGGCACGTCGGTTGGCAACTCAGTCCTTCGCGAAATGCACTGCGCGCCGCTCGACTTTGTGCGTCCCGAGGCGGGTGTGCCCTTTGAGGGGTCACTCAAGAAGACGAGGTCGCACGGCGTCGGCTTGATGCGTCCGCTGGAGGCCGCCGCGAAAAGGGCCAATATCCCAATCCTGCTTGACCACCACATGGACAGCCTGATCCGGGAGAACCAGACTTCCGGCCGGGTGCTCGGCGTGGTGGCGAACAACAAAGGGAAAACGCTGAATTTCCGCGCCCGCAAGGCCGTGATTCTGGCTACCGGCGGTTCGACCGGAAACGTAAACTTCCGTCGGATTTTCGATCCTCGCTTGACCGAAGAGTACTGCGGCGTCGCCGGCGAGCCGCATTCCTTCCAGGACGCCAGCGGCGAACTGGCCGCCATGGCTGTTGGGGCATCCTTGTGGGGAGCCTACAACCAGATGGGCGAATTCGGTATCAATATCACCAAGCCGGGGTCGGTCGGCTGCCGGTACGGGTATCGCGCTCTGAAGTGGCTGCCTGGAAGCGCCTATTTCAAGGAGGCCGGTGCTTCCGGTCTTACCGTAGCTGACTGGCAGAACGTGATCCTGGTCAACCAGGCCGGCCTGCGCTTCTACGACGAAACCGCCGAAGGGTTCAACTCCAATCGAAGCGGCATGGTTCAACCGTACGAGCAGGGCGGTTACCGCAACCTCCTGAACGTGAAGATGGAGGCTCGTTCGACGGCTTTTCTGGATGCCGCGATGGCGGGAACCGGCGAGCCGGTCAACGGCGGCGGGCCAATATGGGCGATCTTCGATGCCGATGCCGTCAAGCGCGAAAATTGGAACCCGAAACCGCCCGACGTGGATACCGCTAACGGATTCTTCTTCGAAGGCAATACGCTCGCGGAACTGGCCGGCAAGGTCATGATGAAGTACCAGGCCAAACCGCTGCCCGCCGCGGCTCTGCTGGACACCGTCGCCCGCTACAACTCGTTTGTCGATGCCGGCACAGACGCGGATTTTGACAAACCGAAACCCAAATACAAAATTCAGACCGCACCCTTCTATGCTGCCTGGGCAACTCCGGTGATTCACGACACCCGCGCCGGGGTCCGCATCAACGGAAAGTGCCAGGTGGTGAATCTGCATGGGGAAGTGATTCCCGGACTGTACGCCGGAGGCGAGTGCGCGGGCGGCTTCAGCGAGCACGGCCTGGCACGGTGTACCTGTCAGGGGTATATCGCCGGCAAGGAAGCGGCGGGTGAGAAAGCCTAGGCGTCCACGAGATCGGTGTAGCCGAGATCGGCGTGGTCTCTTGTGTGGATCTTCACAGCAGCATTGCCGGCAACAACTCCGACGTCTACGTTTCGACAATGAAGGACAATGTGAAGCTGATTGCCGGCAGTGAACTTGCGCTTGCAATTGCCGCGCATGGATAAATTCCTGATCCGCGTTTTACTCGCACGCCTGTGATGATGATTCGTCCTGGAATGTTGGTGAACTGGCCGGTGTCCCACATCTGACCATCCACAAAAGAACGGGTGCCCCATGTCTCGCTTCTGAGACATGGGAGTGTAGGATGTTGGCATCACGAAGGGCCTCATTCGGTACCAGCAATGCGGGGATCCCACTTCAGTTACCACTTAAGCAACAACCTGCCATGGACCTTGAAACCGATATAGCATTTTCGGGATTGGTGTAGACCGAAGGCACTATGCGAAGTGGCTTTTTCCTCAAGAAAAAGCCACCTTTCAATGCGCTTAAAAAGTCTACGTGTATTCCGAAAATGCTCTAGACCGACGTCAATTGGAATATCAGCCTCCCGCGACAACCCAAAATCGACCGTTTCCAGTCCGCTAGGCAGGATTACTCCCCGTAAACGCCGTTCCCGCCGGAAATCGGGCGTCGGCAACAGGAGCCGGAATCCAGGACGCTGGCCGACTTTTTGTTACGGATAACTCATCGATGAGCGCATTGGCGATAGCGCTAGGAGTGCTACGGGAGCCACGGCAGTCCCGGAGAGTAGTTCTTCCTTCCGTCACTTTGATGGAACTGGTGCAGGGATGGGACACCACACTTCTGCGGGGAGAAAGGGCGGACCACCCGCCAGGTACTGACCGTGCGAGCTAATACAGTCGATCCTGAAAAAGTGAGTTTCAGGCATATTGCAGTTGAGTATTGCGGTGTTGCGGGGCTTGCGATGCGAGCAAGCGGTTGCATACGTCCATCAGGCAGAACAGATAGATGCGCCAAAAAGCTCTGAAGAGCTTCTGGAAGTTCATCGCAGCGGCTGCCAGGATCGCGTTGATCTCATTCCCGGCAGTATCCTTCAGCCGATTACGTTCCAACCGGTGTTCGTTCTTCAGATGTCCGATGCTTGGTTCTACCGCGGCACGGCGTTTCATCCATCGCCATCGTGCTTCAGATGTGCGTCCTCTTCGTCTCTTGTCGACATGCACGGTGACCGCACCGTCATAGTCGTGGCCTCGATAGCCCATATCGACGTACACTTCGCTCACCTGGTTGGCGATCAAGCTTTCCACTTGCTTCATCTGTGCAGCCAGCGTGTGGCCGTCATAGGGATTTCCAGTGAAGCTTTTCGCGCCCACGAACCATCCACCACGACTGCTCACCGCGACACTCACCTTGTTACCAAACTCATACTGCTTGCCCGCCTTGCCCTTGGCGATGCACTGCACATCAGGTTCATGCACACTGTAGATCTTGTTCTTGTCATGCCTCTGTTGTTCGTAGATTCGATGCGCTGCCTGAAGTAACTTGCCGAGTTTCATGGATGGTGATTCTGTTTGGCGCTCGACCTCTCGAATAACGCGACCCAGCTGGGTTTTCAGCTTGCGCGTCCAGGCACGAGCGCGTTTCAACTCAGCAGGACGAATTACGCGCATCTCGATGCCAGCTTCAATCGTGGCGCGCAGCATCTGCTCACGAAAGGCAACACCGACCTATTGATGTTTGAATGGCAGAGAACTATTGCTCGGTGTCCATTTCGTTGGCTCAGAAATACGTCGAGACCTTTTGCTTGAGATCGCTATAGCATTTTCGGAATTGGTGTAGACCGAAGGCACTATGCTAAGTGGCTTTTTCCTCAAGAAAAAGCCACCTTTCAATGTTCTTAAAAAGTCTACGTGTATTCCGAAAATGCTCTAATTCTTCGCCCACTGCCTGTTTATCCCGCTGTGGCTGGTTTTGGACGTCTCAGCGCATAAGGATGGTCTGGCCATTTCTATGGTAGGACCATAAAAATAATTGCTTGTCTCCCCGAAATTCTATAGGTCGGTTTATGTCTATCATTTTACGACAGTTGCTCGATCTATTCCCGGCGCTTATCCGCTGCAAAATGTGCGATGAATTGACTCATTTTCATCACGCGCTTGACAAGCGTCATCCTGTCGGTATTAAATTTCGCTTCATTGGATACCTGCCATCAGAAAAAGTGAGATGTGAAGAAAAGCGATTTATATCTCGCTATTCGCTTACCAATACCTATGCCCACGACCATGAATTCCCAACGATCAGAGACGGGGACTTATGGAAGTCCCGGCTATAAACACGAAGACTGCTGTCAGGTGCCTCGAGCGTGCAGTCCAATCTTGCTGAACATTGGTGAGGACGATTTCGACGAGGCGCGTGCTTCCGCCTACGCTGCGGGATGCAAAGAAAGCTTTGGGCGAATGCGGATTGCTGGTGTATCTCCGTCGGTATGCAGGACCGACGTTGGGCGTCACAATCCATCAACCTTCTGAATTCCTATCCTTTTTCACGGACGGTGACAATGTTTAATCGACGCTCCTTTTTGAAGACCGGGCTGGCTGCACTTCCATTGACCTCCCTCGCTGATCTCTCAACGCCGGCACTGGCCGAACCCGGACACATCTCGTCTGATTCAGCGTTACCATCTGGCGTTTTCGCGCCGGATACATCGAAGCCCTGGCAGCAGACGGTTCGCCGCGTCGGCCAGTTGAACATGACCGAACATGACCCAGTGGAAATGAACGTGGAAGAGTGGGCCGACTATTGGAAAAGTGTCAAAGCCGACGTCATCTTTATCAGCGTGACGGGCATTATCGCCTACTATCCGACGAAAGTACCATTCTTCAGGCGTGGCAAGTTCCTCGGTAACCGGGACTTTTTTGGAGAATGTTGCGACGCGGCAAAGAAGCGTGGAATGCGCGTTGTCGCGCGCATGAGCCCGGACCTGAACTGGGATGAAGCGCTCAATGCACATCCTGAGTGGGCAATGCGCGATGCGCAGGGAAATGCTTTGCGCAGCATTGAAGATCCAAGGCTGTTTCGTACCTGCATGTTCTCTACTTACATGACGGACTACATTCCCGCGGTTATGCGCGAAGTGAACTCGCGTTACGATGTGGACGCACTCTACACAAACGGTTGGCCGCCTGGCGGCATCATGCCGGTCTGTCACTGCCAACAGTGCAGTATGCTTCCTCCATCTGATACCCCGGCGTATTGGGAGAAGTTCAACCAACGGGTCCTTTTCCTTTGGAAGATGTTCGACGACATTGCGAAAGAGAAGAGGGCAGCCAATTTCTATTTCGCCAACCTGGGCGCGGCAGCTCACGGCGCTGCCAACCTTGCGAAACTGGGAAAGATCTGTGCCTGGTTCCACGCCGATAACCAGGGCCGCGGAGAAACCGACCCAATCTGGGGGTGCAGCATACAGGGCAGGGTGTGCAACGCCGTTCAGGATGGCAAGGTTGCTGTGAATTGCACGGCAGCCTACGCCACTGGAGGGGTGCGCTGGCGCAACTCAGCCAAGTCTCCGGCTGAACTGGCCATGTGGTTCAATGAATCGCTGGCCAGCGGGATGGTGCCCGACAATCACTTTGTTGGTGCCGAAAAGGGACTGGGAGAAGACCGGCGCATCCCCAAGCTTGCGCGCACTTACTTCCCATGGACTGCACCGCACGACCGGCACTTCACCAACAAGCGCACACTCGCAAACATCGGTGTCGTCATGGGGCAGCGGACGCAATTGTTCTATCGTGCACCTGGCCGCCAGCAGATGCGCGATAACCTGAATGGCATCTACTACGCGATGCTCGAGGGCCGCTTCGCGTTTGATCTTGTCCACGAAGACCGGCTTGAGCCGGAACAGCTGCGCAAATATCGCGCGCTTATCCTGCCCAATACGGCCCTGCTCAGCGACGAACAGTGCAGCCAAATTCGGGAGTATGTAAAGTCGGGTGGATCACTGTTGGCTACTTTCGAAACCAGCATGTTCGACGAGAACAACGTGCGCCGCAACGACTTTGGCCTTGCCGATGTTCTCGGTATTCACCGGACCGGAGAAGTGATCGGCACCAACGGAAATCCCTACTATGGCAGGATCGAGAGGAAGCATCCGATTCTTGATGGATTTGAAGATACCAACTGGCTGCCCGGAGCGGAGAATCGGGTTCCTGTTGCTCCCGTTGCAGATCCGGTCCTTACGGTAGTTCCAGGCTTTGTTGCTTATCCGCCTGAGCTTGCCTATCCGCCCGTATCCCACACAACTGAGCCGGCCGTAGTGTTGCGCGAGCAGGGAAGCAGTCGTTTGGCGTATTTCCCCGGCGACATTGACCAGACCATGTGGCGCTCCGGCAATACTGATCTGAGCGAGTTGCTGCAGAACACAATCCGCTGGGTTGCCGGTAACGAGGCTCCGTTTACGGTTACTGGCGATGGACTCGTGGAGACAATCGGTTGGGAGACTGAGGCGGGCTTCGCTGTGCACGTGCTCAATTACACCAACCCAAATACGCATCGAGGATGGCTGAGGAAGACCTATCCAATCGGCGAACAGAAAGTCCGGTTGCAACTGCCGGATGGAGCCAAGGTGACCCGGGTCGAGTTGCTTCGCGCCGGCAAGGATCTCGCTTTCCGCACCGCCAGTCAAAGCATCGAATTTGTCATTCCGCGGATCGACGATTATGAAGTTGCCGCGATCTATTCCAGCTAACAAGGCGCCCGATGCAAGACCGAATCGTCGATTCGAGCTTACGTCGGGCGATCACATGAAGATAAAGGGGGCTTGGCGAGCATCGCCCTGCCGACCGTTCACGGCTTCAACGTGCACCTCGATCAGGCTAGGGTCGAGTCGCAAGCAAAACGCAAAACAGAGCGAGTCGCAGCAAGATACCAAGCGTATATCCGGCTCCTCAAATCAAAGAACGACCGTCCCTTGGGAGGGGAAACAGTGATGTTAAAGCTAAATCGGTTTTGTTTTCTTCTAGTGCCGTTTCTACTGGTCTCTATCGGCGCTTTCGCGCAGTTTGACGCCGGCTCTGTAGCGGGTGTGGTTCAAGATCCGAACGGAGCTAACATCCCGAACGTCACCGTCGAGATCAGGAGTCTCACCACGAATGTCGCCCGCAATACGATTTCCAACTCCAGCGGTGGGTGGACCTTCGTTGCCCTGCAACCCGGCCAGTATTCTGTCACTCTCACGAAGTCAGGTTTCAGCAATGAGGTCCGAACCTTCGGGCTCTCTGTTGGCCAGAATCTCAACTTGAGCATCACAATGGCCGTCGGTACGACAATGGAGACAGTTACGGTCAACGCCTCCGGCGAGATGCTGGAGACGACTTCCTCGGATCTGGGCAATGTCCGGAGCACCCAGCAGGTGGTCGATCTCCCGCTCAACAGCCGCAACTTCACCCAGTTGGTGCAACTGGCGCCCGGTGTCTACAACCATGGCAACGGAACCAACTCGGTGAACGGAGGGTACACCGAAGGCAGGGGATCTAACGGCTCAAACATTAATGGAAACCCCTCCGACCTTGGCGTCTATCTGTTCGACGGAATTTCGAGCAACGATGTCGATACGAACGTGCTCATCTTCTTTCCTCCAGTCGACGCGATTCAGGAATTCAACGTTCAGACCAATGCAGCTACAGCCGCTTATGGCGGCGGACCCACGACCATCAACGCAACGTTCCGCTCCGGAACCAACAATCTTCATGGGGCTTTGTACGAATTCGTTCGCAATTCAGCCTTCGACGCCAAGAATTACTTCGATTCTCCAACAAAGCCGATTCCGCCGTTTCACCTGAATCAGTTTGGCGCCAACCTCTCCGGACCCATCATCATTCCTCATGTTTTCAATGGAAAGGACAAGCTATTCTTCTTTATCGACTATGAAGGAAAGCGCCAGGCACAGAGCCAGACATACATAAGTACCGTTCCGACGGCCGCATTCAAGACAGGCGACTTCTCCGCACTGTCAAAGGCCTTAACAATTCCGGGAACTACAACACCGCTGCCAAATAAGCAGGTGCAGTCGATCGATCCCACAGCGGCAAAACTAGTGGCTCTATTTCCGGCTCCCAACTATGGCGCCGCGAATCTCCAGGCTAATAACTATCTTTATAATGGCCCTCTGACCAACACCATCGATCAAGGGGACGTTCGCATTGACTTCCATACATCCGTCACCTCTATCTTTGGCCGTTTCAGCCGTGAGGATCCCTCCACATTCAATCCTGGCTATCTCCCACCCCCAGCCATAGGCGGTGGCCCCGGCTATCCAGGCACCACCCTCGCCCCGGGCAAGCAGGTTGTTCTCGGCTACGGCCGCTCTCTCGGACCGACCATGTACTACGAAGCCCGCCTGGGCTTCTCCCGCTTGACTGAACACATCATCGACGAGGGAACCCAGATTGGGAACAACGTTGCACAGCAATACGGCATTCCCAATGCAAACGCAGGCGGCGCGCAGGGATTTACAAACCTGGTGATCTCCGGCAACGCCTCCCTGGGCGATCTCAACGGGAGTCTTAGAAAAGCCGACAATCTCTGGGAGTTTGACCAGGCTCTCTCGTTGACCCGGGGAAAGCATGATTTCAAAGTTGGCGGAAGCTGGGCCAGCGCCAGATTCGCGTTCTTTTCACCTGCAAAGCCTAATGGAACCATGAACTTCTCCGGCGCGTACACAGGGTACGGCCTCGCGGACTTTCTTTACGGGCGCCCGATCAGTTCTTCGTTGGACGTCTCCCAATTTTTCAGTATGCTTCGATACCGGCCCAGCGTTTACGTGCAGGATAGTTATCGCATCACCCCTAAGCTCACTCTAAACTTCGGACTTCGCGACGATTTCTACACGCCATGGAAGGAGCGGTCCAATCGCCTGGCCGGTTGGGACCCCACCAATGGCGGCAGCCTGATTACGGTCGGCTCCGGCTCCGGCCCCTTTTCGGGAGACACTATCACCGACGGCCGCTACACCAACTTCGGCCCGCGCTTCGGCTTTGCATATAGCATCGACTCAAAAACGGTGTTGCGCGGTGGCGGAGGCATTTTCTATTCGTATGAAACGTACAACTCCAATCCTCAAGCCAAGAATGCTCCGTTCAACGGATCCATTGTCGTCTCCAACAGCAGCGGCGCGGCTGGCTACGCCGCAGCTTTGCCCATCTCGGCTGGATTCCCGGCAAGCCGCCCCACGTTATTTCCGACTTTGGGCAGCGCTTTTCAGGCCTATCAGCGCAGAAATCCTAACACATCGGCCCACGAGTACAACTTGAACCTCCAAAGGCAAATTACCTCTCATGATGTGGTTTCGATAGCCTACGTCGGCCAGACCGGATTCCACATCCTCGTCAACCCGAATATCAATCAGGCCACACCGGGAGCTGGCGCCGTTGCAAGCCGGCGTCCCTTTCCTAACTTCTCTGACGGAAGCCTGAATTGTTACTGCGCGAACTCTGAATATAACTCACTGCAAGTGACCTATCAGAACCGCCTCTCCTCCGGATTTGACTTCCAGGGAGTCTACACTCTCGGTCATAGCATCGACACGTCAAGCGGCGCCGCCAACCTGGCAGGCATCCAGAATCCGCTGAACATGAGGATGTATAGAGGTAATTCGGATTTTGACGTGCGCCAGAATGCCGTCCTAAGCTGGTCCTACAAGTTGCCCTTTGGGAGCAAAATGAAGTTCGGATCAGATGCTCACGGTGTCAAGGATGCTCTCATCGGCGGGTGGCAACTCAACAGCATCGATACGTTTTCCACCGGTTCCCCCTTCACCCCGGTCATGGCGACAAGCTTGCTGAATTCCGGCAGCGTCACGCAGTGGCCAAACCGAATCGGCTCCGGGAAGGCTGCCAATCGGTCTATCAATGCATGGTTTAATACAGCCGATTTCGTTTCACCCGGTAACTACACTTACGGTAACTCGGGCAGGAACATTCTCTATGGGCCCGGGACAAAGCAGTTTGACTTCTCTCTGTTTAAAGATGTCCGATTTGACGATAGTGGCGTCAGGCGTCTTCAGCTCCGGGCAGAGGCATTCAATGCCTTCAACACTCCGCAATTCAACAACCCGAACGCATCGATCGGCAATTCTGCCGCAGGCACAATTACAAGCGCTGGAGCACCCTTGCTGTTCCAGCGGGCATCGAGAGAGATTCAACTCGCTGCGAAGCTGTACTTCTAGTCTGAATTCCTGTGGCACGTCAGAAGCTTGACGTGCCACAGGAATCTCGGCCTTGGACATCGTGGCGCTTTCATTCTTGCCTGCCCACAACGGTCCGTTCCAAATCAACCGCATGAAAGAGTCAAAGCGGGCGTAAGCAACTCTGTATGCAACTGGTCACGCGGCGCCCTTTATGCCACAAAATGGCCATCATTGCGGCCCGCTTGAGTGTCACGGATTTGGACTCCTTGCAGGCGGTCCCGCGCGTGTACGGCAGCAGAAGGAAAGCGTGTCGCTGATCGAGCACAGAGATCGACCGATCACCACAATGCTTCTCGGTCAGCGGAGCCGGGAGAGGAGAGACTTATGAAGCCAAATCGACGGGAATTCACCCTTATGGGCGCGGGTACGGTCCTTGGGATAGCCGTGCCATCTACCTTCGGCACAATAAGTGCAGAGACACCAAAACCCAAAGCTGCAGAAATTCCCTGGTACCAAAAGATCAGGCGAGTCGGGCAGACTAACTTCAACGAGAAGGACCCCCTCAATGCCAACGTCGAGGAGTGGGCCGACTATTGGGCCTCGGCAAAGGTCGAGGCAGTGGCCCTCTCGGTGTCAAGCGCCATCGCCTTCTATCCTACAAATATCCCTTTCTTCCGGCGCAGCCCATATCTCAACGGGCGAGACTTGTTTGGAGACTGCCTCAAGGCTGCAAAGGACCGCGGGATTCGCGTCTACGGTCGCTTGAGCCCCGACGTTCAGTGGCTCGATCCCAAGCTACTGGAGGTGCACCCTCTCTGGTTCCGTCGCGATAAGGACGGCAACCTCTTGTCGCCCGCGCCAGACATCGCGTTCACCTGCCAGTTCAGCGGTCAGTTTTCGGAGTTTCATCCTGCGATCATGCGCGAACTGAACGCGCGGTATGACCTTGATGGTATGTACATGAACGGCTGGCCCACGATGCAGGTATGCTACTGCGAGACCTGCCGTAAGATTGGCGACCCGCAATCGAAAGCATACAAAGACGCGCTGATGGCCAGCGCCGTCAATCTCATCAATCTATACAAGAGCATAGTTGCCGAGAAGAACCCGAATGGCTTTTACAGCTGCAACTTGGGTGGCGGCCTGAAGGAAAACGGCCTGGATCAATGGGCGCTTACGCGGACTGCGCAATGGTATACGGCGGATAACCAGGCCCGTCAAGGCGTAGTTGCTCCTGTGTGGCAGGACGCGCAGCAGGTGAAGTTTGCACGCTGTCTCATGGGTGACCGCGCCGTCGCCGCCGATACAGCAAGCTATTCGCGGACCGGGCGCATCATGTGGAGAAATGTGGCAGAAGAGCCGGCTGAAGTCGAGTGCCGCATGGCGCAGACATCGGCGTCAGGCGGAATCATCTGGTATCACTGGCTCGGTCTGGAACAGGGGTTCAAGGAAGATCGTCGCTGGCAGAAGCTCGGTCGTGACTTCATGAGTTGGCAAGCCAGCCATGATAAGCACTTCCACAATGTCCAGTCACTGGCGAAGGTCGCGGTCCTCGTGGCCCCAAAGTCAACGAATATGTATAGCGCTCCCTCTGACGAAGACAAGACAGACTCGATTGAGGGCATGTATGCGGTGCTGGTCGAGACTCGTATACCGTTTGAGTTCATCCACGAGGAGGATCTCTCAAGGGAAAGTCTCAGCAGGTATGAAGCTCTCCTTCTTCCCAACATTGCCTTGCTGAGCGATGCGCAATGTCGAGTTCTTGAGCAATTCGTGGAGCGCGGCGGTTCGCTGCTGGCGACCTTCGAAACCGGGCTGTATGACGAAACAGGCAAGCCGAGGGCCGACTTCGCACTTGGGCCTCTGTTCGGCATCAGCAAGACTGGCCCGCGCCAACGCGCGGAGTATAAAGCGGCGCAGGGCATTCTTTCCGTGCATCTTCAGAAGATTT
>DASRLI010000370.1:0-5608 GCA_035648535.1 Occallatibacter sp.
AGGTCTGCAAAACCTTTATGCGCCGGTTCGATCCCGGCCCGCGCCTCCAAACTTTCTGGTCGTTCCCATCTGAGCTCAACGGTTTAGGAGAGATCATCGGATCGCTCTCGATCGTTAGCGATGGGCTGAAATCGGCCTCAATTGGCGTCGAAGGCGGACAAAAAGCGGACACAGAATTGTTTGAGGTGCTCGCAACCAGGCCGGCCCCTTCACGCTCCATCTCCAAGAGACTTTCCTCAAATTTACGCATGGCTTGCTGCTTATGCTCAGCAGTAGGGTGGCTGCTCGTCCCAACCACGTCGGCATCACCTATGTGGCATTCACGGCGACACCCAAGTCGAAGACATTGGAGCTGTTTGGCCGCAGACCCAATCCGGACCTGCCCACCGGTCCGGGCAATCTCCCCGGACCCTTCCACGTATACTCCATGCGCCAGGCCATTGAAGAGGGCTTCATCCTGGACGTGCTGGAGAACCACACGAGTGACAAGCTAGCGTTCAAGCTGGCCCACGACGGCAAGGAAATGGACCAGTACCAATCCTGCGCTCCTCCAGACCTCCTAGAAGTTGAAGGAGACCTGGAGGTCGATGCTGCGGTTGGATGCGGACGAGGAGAAGAAGCCTCCAGAGAGCGCATTCGATTTGCCGAAGAGGGGCGACTCGAGAACGCCGACCGGCTGGGCGAGATTCACGTTGTTGAGGACGTTTCTTGCCATGGCCGTGAAGTTGAGCGAGTAACGGCGGGTGGCGGCCTGATCGAGGCGGGGCGGACCGCCGCTGCCACTGAGCCCGCCGGGGCCAAGTCCACCGCCGCCACCGCGACCGCCGCTGGGGCCACCGCCTCCGGGACCGCCTCCGGGACCGCCTCCGGGACCACCAGGACCTCCGGGTCCACCCTGACCGCCGGACATCGCGCCGGCTGCTCCCGTAAGCTTCGGGCCGATGCCGATTGACTTGCTGACTCTGAGGTTCATGCTGAATTGGCTGGGGCCGGTACCGACGTTATAGGGAATGCGAGTCTGGTCCCATGAGGGGTTGAGGTCAAAGGTGCCGTAAGGTGTCTGCAAAGTATCGGTGCTTGCGGCGGTGGCGTATGCGGGACGATCGTTGAACTGATTGTCGCCGTTCAGATCCTGACCGATGGTGATGTTGAAGGGCGCACCGGAGTTCGTGACCAGCATGGGGCTGATGGAAACTCCGAAGGGCGCCTGGAGATTGCCGCCAAGCAGAAATTTGTTGCGAACGTCGAAGTTGGCGCGGCCGTAGTCTGCGCCGGGGTTGGACTGGTTGGAGGGGAAGTATCCCGCGCCCGATGTATCGGCGTTTGCGAAGTTGAGCATGTAGAAACCGAAAAGCGAGATGCGCTTTGCATGGACGGTGTAGTTGAGCATGATCTGATTCTGGTTGTACACGCCGCCGGACTGGTACTGATAGATGTTCTGGTTGATGCCGTTGGGACGCGTGCCGGTGCCTGTTGCCGCGTCGAAGGTGGAGGGAATGAAGGCGTTAATGTTGTCGGTGTAGTCCTGGTGCACGCCGTGCGAGTTGATGAATGTGGCGGCAAGAGTGGCGACCTTGCCGAACTGGTGGTCAACACCCAGGGCTGCCTGCATGTTGACCGAGGCCTTGAGGTCGGGCGCGATGGTGTAGATGGTGTTGGCCGCGGTGCTGCCTGAGGCCACCTGTGACGGCGACGGAGCGTTCTGGAAGAACGTGGGGTTCTTGATGACGTACTGCTGCTGCGTGATGCCGTTCTGGCGAATGGATTGAAGGATGTTGTTTTCGCCGAAGCGATCGAAGAACCAACCGTAGCCGCCACGAATGACGGTTTTGGCTTGATTAGTTCCATGAGCACCGGGGGCCCATGCGAACGAGAACCTGGGCGCCCAGTCGGCGTGGTCGCCGATGCCGTTCTGCGACTCGTAGCGGATGCCATAACTCAGCGTGAGGTTGGGACGGACCTTGAAGTCGTCCTGGTAGAAGAGGCCGAGATCAAAGTAGTTGACTACCGCTGAGCCGGTGCCGGTGGTGATGTCGTACTCGGAAGGAGTGTTGGCTTTGTAGGCGTTGAGCGAAGAGTAGATGTACTGGCCGTTGAAGCCCGAGGTTGAGTAGCTGGCATCGCGCGTAAAGCGGAGGCGCGTGCCGAAGTTGATGGCGTGCGAGCCCTTGCTAACAATGGTGTCGTTCTGCAATTCGAAGCGATTCTGATTGTCGCGGTTTACGCCCATGGTGTTTCCGCCGCCGGTGAAGGCTCCCTGCACGATGACGGCGGGATCGGTGCTTTGGGCGGCCTGACTGTTGCGATCGCCTGTGAATTGGAAGCGCGTCTCGTTGACGACATGGTCGCTGAGAACCTGCGTGTCGCTGAGTTGAACGGTGTTTTCCATGCCGGACGTGTTGTAGGCCTGGCTTTGAAGGGCAAAGAGCGATACGCCGCTGTTGGTTGCCGTTTGGCGGTCGAGCGAATAGCGAACGGTGAGCGTGTTCTTGGAGCCTAACTGAAAATCGAAGCGGGGGCTGATGTCGAGGCGCGATTGCGGGTTGGCGACTGCGGCGGAATAGTTGTAGGGGTTGCCGGAGGCGTCGAGCAATTCGGCGTTGACGATGGAGTTGGATTGGTTGTCGCGGCGGAAAACGCTGCCGAACCATGAACTGGTCTTGCTCAATGCACCTCCAACGTTGCCCATGAGAGACGTGGAGTAGTAAGAGGGCTCGCTGGCGACGAAGGGGTTCATCGAGTTGAATGCGGAGTCATTGCCGCTCATCATGAACGAACCGTGCAGCTTGTCGGTACCGGGCTTGGTGAGGATCTCGATGCGTCCATAGCCGAGCTTGTCGTACTGCGCTGCGAAGGGATTTTGATTGATGCGGATTTCGCGGATGGAGGACTTCGGCGGGAGCTGTCCGCCGGTGAAGCCGTCGATGTAGATTTGTCCGCCATTAGGTCCGGCTGCTGCGCCGGCGAGGGCGGTGAGTTCGCTTTGCAGTTCATCAGGATCGTCGGAGAGCGCATCGAGATCTTTGCCCTTGATGACGAGAGAGCTGCCGTTGTTGTCAGCACTGGTATCGACGCTAAGACCCTGATCGCTGACCGTAACACTCTGCGTTTCGACGGGCAGCTTAAGGGCGATGTTCTGGAGAACGCTCTTGCCGGCCACGACCTGCACCGCAAGCGGATCGAAGGGAGCAAAGCCTTCGGCAGAGACGGAGATGGTGTAGCTGCCGGATTCGAGACTGTCGATGACGAACGCGCCGTCTCCACCACTGAGGGCGAACTTTGAGGCGCCACCCTGGCTGGTGAGCGTGATGGATGCCGACGGAACGACCGCTCCCGAGGGGTCAGCCACTGTGCCATGGATGCTGCCCGTCTGTGCTTGAGCCGGGGAGGAAAGCGCACCGCTGAGGAGAAGCATGAGGGCTGCGAAGCCGGAGATGATTTTGTTTGTCATGATGAAGTCCTTTCAACGCCAACGCGAGCTTACATATTCAGGAGACGATGTTTGACGAGGGCGTGCGGTCACAAAGGGTAAAGCTGTGTAACAGAGTGTCGTCAGGGTCGTGACCATTTGTTACATTTCCGGCGTTCCGATTGAGCGGGAAGGGCGTAGGCTAAGTGCGAGGGCTTACGGGACTCACGTGGAAGACATTCTTCTGATTGATGATGACGTTGAACTCTGCGCGATGCTGACCGAATACATGGGACGCAATGGGTTCCGCGTTACGGCCGTGCATCGAGGAGATACGGGACTGAAGGCGGCACTGGAAAAGCCGTTCGCGCTGGTGTTGCTGGACGTGATGCTGCCGGGGCTGGATGGTTTTGAAGTGCTGCGGCGGATGAGGGCGTCGTCCGCAGTGAGCGTGCTGCTGCTGACGGCTCGCGGCGATGACGTGGACCGCATCGTGGGGCTTGAGATCGGCGCGGACGATTATCTTTCGAAGCCATTCAATCCGCGGGAACTGCTGGCGAGGGTGCGTGCGATTTTGCGCAGGAGCGCCGGGAAGCAAGAAAAGCAGGACCAGACGCTGCTGCGCGCCGATGGGCTGGAGCTGAACCTGGCTGCGCGTACAGTGCTGCAAAACGGAAAGAAGATTGAGTTGACGGATGTGGAGTTTGCGCTGCTGGAGGCGCTGATGCGCGCGCCGGGGAAAGTGGTTTCGCGCGAGGAAATTTCAGAGAACGTGCTGGGGAGGAAGTTTCACCCTTTCGACCGCAGCCTGGATATGCACGTGAGCCGCTTGCGGCGAAAGCTGAGCGGGAAGGATGCAGCCGAAGAGCTGGTGAAGACGATTCGCGGAACCGGCTATCAGCTCGCGGTGAACTCCAGCTCGCCGGGGTTGAAGGACTAAGCAAAGGACTGAACGATGCGCGGCCTCTTTTTTAAAGTATTCATCATCTTCTGGATTGCGCAGAGCCTGATCTTCGTGATTTCGACCGCGCTGATTGTGCGGCGCCATTTCGCTGGCCCGGAAGCCCAGTGGGACATGCTCGACAATGCTCTGCAAAATGACGGCAAAGGTGCGGCGGCGGCCTGGGAAACAGGGGGATGCACTGCGCTGCAGGCTTATGGCGCGGGTATTGCGCAGACCGTTTCTCTGGCGGATGCGACGGGGCAGGTGCTGTGCAAACCTGCGGGTATGGAAGGACTGGATAAGAACGAGGGCGTTCCGCCGCGCGTGACTGGGAGCCAGGTGGGGCGGCAGTATGTTTGGCGAGTTCCTGTTGTTTCGGCCAGCGGGAAGCAATATGTGTTTCTGCTGAACCGGCCGCATGTACCGCGGAGACAGGACTTGTCACAGGATCTATTGCGCTTCTCGTTTCCGCAGCTTCCGGTGGCGATTGTCGTGGGGGGACTGACGACGTTTGTGCTGGTGCTGCTGTTTACGCGTCCGGTGATCAGGCTGAGGAGAGCGGCGCGCGAACTGGCGATGGGCAAGCTGAATGCGCGCGTGGCGTGGCCCAAATCGCAAGCGGCCATCTTTGCCGGAGATGAGATTGACGCGCTGATTCACGACTTCAATCACATGGCGGAGCGGCTGGAGTCGCTGGTGGACGCACAAAAGCTGCTGTTGCGGGATGTATCGCACGAGTTGAGGTCGCCGCTTGCGAGACTCAGCGTGGCGCTGGAGCTGGCTCGCGAGGATGCCAATCCGATAAGGGCGGCGCATCTGGACCGGATTGAGCGGGAGACGGAGCGGCTGAATCTACTGATTGGACAACTGCTGACTTTGTCGTCGATGGAGGCACTGGAGAAGGTCGAGAACTTTGAGCCGGTGTCACTGAATGAGCTGATTGAGCGCATGATTCCCGACGCGGAATACGAGGCGCGGCAGCGGCAATGTTCACTGGCTTTTCATGCGGAAGAGGAATGCAGGATTTCGGGAAACGAAGAGCTGCTGTACAGGGCCATTGAGAATGTGGTGCGCAACGCGATTCGCTACACGAAAAGCGGGACAGAGGTTGAGATCCGGTTGAAGGCGGGGACGACGCACGGGCACCGGCTGGCGGAGATTGAGGTGAGCGATCGCGGGCCGGGGATTCCGGAGAGCCAGCTGAATGCGATTTTCAGGCCGTTTTACCGGGTGGATTATGCGCGCAGTCCCGATAC
>DASRLI010000371.1:0-9167 GCA_035648535.1 Occallatibacter sp.
CGAACTGTCCATCCTGCGAGATCACCGTATCGCATCCGCGAGTTGGTCCGCGGTAGCCCTCCGGCAGCAGGGAGATTCGGTTAATCAGGCTCAGGCTTCCGTCCGCCTTGTGCCACTCCAGCACGTCCACTGTCGAAACAAGCTCGTTCATGCAGTACGCAGTGCGGCCGTTGGGATGGAAGTGCAGCGTCCGCGGACCGGAGCTCGGCGCGCCCTTATAGGATCCTGCCGGCGTCATCGCGGCCGTCTCCAAATTTGGCTTGTAGATGTGGATGCAGTCCCCGCCCAGGTCGTTGATGTAGACAAAGCGGTTGTCGGGCGAGAAAGAAGTAAAGTGGGCGTGCGCGGTCTTCTGGCGGTCTGTATTGGGCCCGTGAAACGTATATGTCTCCGTCCACACAGCCTTGCTCAGTCGGCCGTCGTTGATCTTGAAGCTGACCGCGCTGCCGCCTCCATAATCGGCGGCGATCAGCATCTGACTGGTGTGATCGACGGCCACATGGCATGTCCCTACGCCCGCCGAGTTCTCGGCCGAGAGCGAATGCAACTCGCCATGATCGACGCGAAAACTCGCCACCTCACCGGTGGGCTTGCCGTTGAATAAATCGAGCTCCGATGCCGAATAAACGTACTGGTGTTCGTGCGAGAACGCGAGCCAGGCCACCTTCGGCACTTTGGCGGCTACGCCTTCAGCCGTCAGCACACCGCTCACCGGATCCCAGTCGTAAGCAAGTATCCCGTTCTGTCCGCCCGATCCGATAAACACCAGCCTGTGGCGGGTTCCGGCAGCGTTTGGTGCCGCGGCTCGAGATCTGGCTCCAGCGGCGGTTACAAGTGAGGCAGCGGAAGAGTTCAAAAGAAAATCACGGCGATTGAGTTTTTTCATGACAGAAAGATTCTCGCCGATGCAGCGTGCAACGCGCCAGTGCCGTATCTGGGCAACGATGTTTTTGCTACAAAGCTCCGTGCCCATCCTTGCGCCTTTGCTCTGGCACAAGGGCGGGACACCACGAATTCACGTCTGCGCGTCCGACCGCCAAACACTCACACCTGCGATTTGAAAACCACATTCACCGTGGTCTCCACTTCCACCGGCTCGCCACTCAGCAGATATGGCCTGTAGCGCCACGATCTTACGGCGTCCATCGCTGCCTGCTGCAGCATCGCCGGTCCGCTGGCCACCCGCAGATTCTCGATGGTTCCATTGCGCGAGATGGTCGCCTGCAGCACCACCGTCCCCTGTGTCCTGGTCGCCTTCGCAATGGCTGGATAAACCGGCATGGCCTTCTGCACCAGCAACCCCTCCACCACCATTCCCGAAACGCGCACCGGGCCCCTTGCCTGCTCACGCACCACAGGGTGTTGGCTCTGGTTGCCGAATGGATTGTTCGCGCCGGGGTCGCTGCCATCCTGATCCATGGTCGCGACATTCACGTTCGGCAATGTCTCCGGCCTGTCGGCAATATAGGGAATGTGCGGAATCGTCGACGGCGCAAAGATCTGTCCGTTGCGCATCTGCGGTTGCACCAGGTTGGCGTGTTCGGCCCGCGCTACTGGTTTGGGTTCGGGCGCTGGCGCTTGTGGCACTTCCATCAGAAAGGCCATCGCCATCCGCGGCAACGCTTCCGGATAGATGAGAGGAATCAGGATCAGCGCAAGCAAGATGGAACCGTTGAAGGCGCAGGCCGCTATCATCCATCCGCGGCTGCGAGTGTGAATTCTGCCGGTAGATTCGAACGTGGAGTCTTCAAACATGGCCTGCCTCCCCAACTTCAATTCAGTCGCGCCGGCCGGGAGACAGGGAGTCTTCAAGGCGCAACTGCTTAGCTGCTCCGCGCGACCCAAGTGCGTGGAGCGGAGCCTCAAGGTCCGCTGTTCATCCCATTCGGAACCACTGTGCTGGTGTAGACACCAGGGATTCCTAAACTGTTCCCGCATCGAGCAAAAAGTGCACCCGGTGCGTTACACTCCGAGAGATTCAGGGCGTTTCCTGCCGGAGCTCCAATGAAACTGTTTCGCTTGTTTTTTCTCGCATTTTTCGCGGTGCTTGCTGCAACGATCCAAACGGCGGACCTCTGGGCGCAGAAGGCCGCCGCACCCAATCCGGACGCTACGCTCCAGTACATTCACGCGGCATGGGACACGCTGACCCGCTCTGTCACCGATTGCAATTCGATCGCTGACATCAAAGTCGACAGCGCGGCCGCCGCCAATCCGGTTCTTTATCTCCCCGCCGATCTCTCCGCGCCTTCCAAAGTCACCGCCCTCGAACAGACCTGCCACGTACGAGTAATTCCGTTGCCGCGCCGCATTGAGAAGCTCGGCGACGTGCGACCGGAGGAGCTGCACACACCCGGGCTGCTCTATCTGCCAAATCCCTACATCGTTCCCGGTGGACGCTTCAACGAAATGTACGGCTGGGATAGTTACTTCATCCTGCTTGGACTTGAGGCCGACCATCGCGAGGCTTTGGCCAAAGGCATCGTCGATAACTTTCTGTTCGAGGTGGAGCATTACGGCGCCGTGCTCAACGCCAATCGCACTTACTACCTCACGCGCTCGCAGCCGCCTTTTCTTACCTCCATGATTCGTGCGGTCATTGAAAACCCTGCCAGCTTTCCGGCAACGCCCGCCGGCCGCACGCAGGCACGCTCATGGCTACAGCACGCGTACATGCTGGCGGAAAAGGACTACACCACCTGGGCGCGTCCCGAGCACAAGGCAGGTTCAACCGGGCTAACGCGCTACTACGACTATGGAACCGGGCCGGTGCCCGAGATGGCGGACGACAGCAGCTACTACACCGACGTCATCCGCTGGCTGGTCGCGCATCCGCACCAGGGCGGCGACGCCTATCTGGTGAAGGACTCCGAGCATCCCGATGCGGCCGAGGCGGCAAGGCTCAAGCTGACAAGCTGCGACGTGCGTGCGAGCGTGGTCTGCGCGCGCGCCTGGTTCGACGGCTATCGTCTCAGCCGCGACTTCTACCTGGGCGACCGCGCCGTTCGCGAATCCGGATTCGATACATCCAATCGCTTCGGCCCCTTTTCAGGAGACACGCATCACTACGCGCCTGTCTGCCTCAACAGCCTGCTCTATCGCTATGAGCGCGACCTTGAGCATCTGGCACTTCTGCTGAGTAACGCGAAGGACGCAGCGCATTGGGATCGCCGTTCCCAGGCGCGCGCATCTGCCATCCAGCGTTATCTCTGGCGTCCGAAGGATGGAGTATTCGCCGACTTCGATTTTGTTCATGCGCGGACGTCGAGTTATGCCTATATCACCTCGTTCTACCCTTTGTGGGCCGGCTACCCCACTCGCGATCAAACTACAAAGATGGAGGCTAAACTCAACCTCTTTGAGCGGCCCGGCGGCTTGTCGACCAGCAACACCAACACCGGCCTGCAATGGGATGAACCGTTCGGATGGGCGCCGACCAACTGGATTGTCGTTGCCGGTCTAGAAGCCTTCGGCTTCCGCGCCGATGCCGCCCGCATTGCGCAACACTTCGACGCCACCGTGGATGCGGGCTTTGCCGCGGACAATACAATTCGCGAAAAATATAATGTCGTAGCCGGAAACTCCAATGTCCAGGTAAGCGCCGGTTACACCACCAACGAAATTGGCTTCGGATGGACGAATGCAATTTATCTGAAGATGAGAGAGATCATGCAGAAACAAGGGATAACTGCAGCGAATTAACTAACTGCCTTCGCAAAATGCAATGGGGTGCTCTCACTAAGTGAAAGCGCCCCATTGTTTTGTTACTCGTCTCAAGTTACTCCGGCAGTGTCACAGTGCCCTTCACATTGAAGCTGCCCGTTACACCCTGCGCACCGGTGTTCGGTTGTCCGCCGCCCACGGATACGGTGTACGCGCCCTCTGCCACGATCGGCTCTCCGGCTTCGGTCACCATGCTCATATCGCGCGGGCTCAGTTCAAACTTCACTTTTTGTGATGCGCCTGCCGCCAGGTGAACGCGTTGGAAAGCTCTAAGTGCCCGCAATGGTGCTCCAGGAACCTTCGGGAAGTTCAGATAGAGCTGTGCCACTTCGTCGCCGGCCCTGCTGCCGGTATTGGTCAATGTAACTTCCGCAACCAATGGGCTTCCCGCCGCCACCACGGTGGGAACGCTAAGTCCGCCATAGCTGAACGTTGTGTAACTCAGCCCGTATCCGAAAGGATAAAGCGGAGTCCCTTCAAAGTAACGATAAGTGCGTCCCTTCATCGAGTAATCCTCGAAGGGAGGCAACTGGTCGACGCCTGTATAAAAAGTGACCGGCAAACGTCCCGCGGGATTGTTAGTGCCTGAGAGCGTTTGTGCCACGGCAGTGCCACCCTCTTCGCCTGGATAGAAAGCTTCGAGAATCGCGTTGGCGTGCTCCTTGGCCCAGTTCACTGCCAGTGCGCTGCCATTGGTGAGCACCACGACCACCGGCTTCCCGGCTGTAGCGACCGCCTCAAGCAGATCCTGTTCGGGCTTGGGTAAATCGAGACTGGTACGGTCGCCGCCCATGAAACCCGGCTCGTTCACCGGCATCTCTTCGCCCTCAAGTTCGCTGGTAATGCCCACAACAGCGACCACAAAGTCAGCGTTCTTCGCCGCCGTCACTGCTGCCGGATCGACATTGCGATCGATCTTGGCCCACATCAGGCGCAGATGCGGCGCCCCAGTGCCGGTGTTGCCGTACTCCACAACCAGTTGTTGAGGCTTGCCGGCCTCCAGATGCACCCGCCCGGTCAACGTTTCAAGCCCGTGCGGATAATTTGCATTGGTGACTCTCTTGCCATCAAGCATCAAGAGAATGAATCCGTCGGTTTCAACGCCGAGGCTATAGTCACCGGTTTCCTTCGGAGTAAGTGTTGCTTCCCAGCGCATAGTGAGCGGCTGCACCGAGGCAACGTTTGCCGGCAGCGGATGCGCCGCGATATCGATTGACGAGTCGATCCGCGAGCCCAGCGGAGCAGCGCCTGCCTGGTTTTCTTTCGTGATCTCGCCGGAGATGATGTCCTTCTTCAGATAAGTGACCTTAGCGCCCTGCTTGCCGCCGGTGCTAATCAACTCGGCAGGCACAGGCCAGGTTTTTTTACTCAGAAATCCCGTGCCGGGAACGTAGTTGATCGTCGCGCCTGGGAACTCCTTCTTCAGCCCTTCCATGATCGAAACCGTGTGCGTCGGAATTCCGTTGTAGTTGCCCAGCAGAACGCTTGTCTGATCGGCCAGCGGTCCCACCACGGCAATCTTCGCGCCCTTGGTCTTCAACGGCAGCACGCCGTCGTTCTTCAGCAGAACCATCGACTCATTGGCAAGCTTCAGAGCCAGCGCACGATGCTGCGCGCTATCCAGCAGCTTCTCATCGATCTTCGTGTATGGCACCATCTCCGGCGGATCGAACATGCCCAGCTTCATCCGCGCTGTAAACAGCCGCACCAGCGCCGTATCGATCTCGCTCTCCTTCAGGGAGCCCTGCTTCACTGCGTCAATGTATGGCTTGTAGTCGTGGTCGTCATGCACCTTGGCCCTGAAGTCGATGCACTCGTTGTCCATCCCGCGCTGCACGCTGATCGCCGAGCCCTCTGCCTGTGTCGGCTTGTAGTGGTGGCCGTCGACAATGTTGCGCACCGCGCCGCAATCCGATACCACGTACCCTTTAAAGCCCCACTTCCCGCGCAGCTGATCCTGAAGCAGGAATTCGTTCGCGCATGCCGGCTGTCCATTGATGCTGTTGTATGCGCACATCACGGATTCGGCCTTGGCGTCCACCACGGTCGCGCGAAACGCCGGTAGATACGTGTCCAATTCGTCGTGTTTGCTCACCTTTACGTCGGCCTCGTGGCGCGTCGGCTCCGGTCCGCTGTGAACGGCAAAGTGCTTGGGGGTGGAGATCACGCGGTAATAGTGCGGATCGTCGCCCTGCATTCCGGTCACGAAGGCCACGCCCATCCGTGCTGTGAGGAAGGGGTCTTCGCCGTAAGTCTCCTGCCCGCGGCCCCAGCGCGGATCGCGGAAGATATTGATATTCGGTGCCCAGAAGTCCAGCCCCTCAAAGATGTCGCTGTGCCCGGCGCGCACATCCTGCGCGTGCTTGATGCGTCCTTCGGTGCCGATGGCGACGGCCATCGTGTGAATGGTCGACACATCGAATGTCGCCGCCAGGCCCACTGGCTCGGGAAACTCCGTCGTCCCGTTCACCGCCACGCCATGCAGAGACTCGCTCCACCAGTCGTATGCCGGCACGCCGAGCCGAGGAATGGCCCGCGCCTGGTTCACAAGCTGTGTGGCTTTCTCTTCTAGCGTCATTTTCTGCACCAGGTCCGCCGCCCGCTGCTCTGCAGGCAGGCTGGGATTCAAGTACGCGGGCTTCTTGGCATCCTGCGCCCCCGCCATCCAAGCCGCACCGCAGCACAGCAATCCCACCACCGCAATCCGCATTCCAAAGCTTTTCATCGAACTACCTCGCAGAAGGTCCGGCTTGCACCAGGGCATTCCCAGCCGCAAAAATGCAGCCCTCCCCACCGCGCCCAACTCTAATGTGCCTCTGAAACCCCTGTCAAGCGTCAAACTCCAAAGAAAATCGCTTTATGTAAGCATTCATTGCCTGGCAGCGAAGTGTTCGCGGGGCGCCGGCAGGTTATTGCGCCGTGCTCTTCTGGTTTGCATGTAACCTTTCTAGGTCCTCCCTCGTAAGTGCAGATAGAAGGGGCAAGCGGATGCGCAGTGGATCGAACGGCGTGCTGATTCGCGAGCCAGACCAGGCTTCTGATCTTCTGGAGAAGTTCCGCCAGGGCGATCTTGACGCCTTCGAAGAGCTCTTTCGCCTCCATCAACGTGCCGTCTATGGCTGGATCTTGCGCATTGTCCGTAATCCGTCGGCAGCGGAAGACCTGACGGTGGAAACCTTCTGGCGCATCTACCAGGCCCGCGCTCGCTTTGAGACAACGCGCGGATTCGAGCCCTGGGCGCGTCGCATCGCCACAAACATAACCCTGGACTGGCTCCGATCGTGGAAGCCCGAAAGCGAACTGTCCGCGGAACTGATCGCGGACCAGACGGCGGTGTCCGCCGACCCCGGCGTTACGGCCGAGATTCGCTTGAAGACCGCGCAGGCTTTCGCACGCCTGCCGCGCGGATTGCGCGTAGCGGCCATCCTCGCAGTTGTGGAGGAGCAACCGCACAAGGAGATTGCCGGGGCGCTCGGTATCTCCGTCACAGCCGTCAAACTGCGCGTATTTCGCGCCGTCCGATTGCTAAGGAAGGATCTTGAAAGGCAGGGAATCACGCCATGAATGCACACGATGAAAACCGGATCAAACACCTGCTCCGACAGGCGCTACCGCCCGTTGAGGCCGAAGCCAAGCCAGCGCCAGAGCCGAGTATCGATTTGTGGCCCGCGGTACTCCGCCGACTCGACACCCAGCCAGCCGAGCAGCCGCGACTCAACTGGGTTTGGTTCGATTGGGCCCTGCTGGCTGGCGTTCTAGCCGTGACAGTTGCTTTCCCGGCGTCGATTCCAATGCTTCTTTACTACCTCTAGAACCCGCGGACCGGATACCAGCAACACGCGCCCGCAAACAAGGAGAACCCCATGAACACCCACCCTTATCTTCGCGCCTATCTTGCAGGAATCTTCGTACCCACTCTTGTGCTGCCGTTGATCCTGGCGGGATTCATCACCGTACGCCTTGTGCTCGCCCTGCCTATACCCATCGAGCGCATCATCATCTTTCCCATGGCCGTCGTCCCCACCATCTTCGGCCTCTGGAACATGCTCTACCTCTGGTCGCACGTGCGCACCAATCTTCCCATCGGAGTTCACGGCGCAATCCTGCCCTTCCTCGGCGCGCCAATCGGTGCTTTGGTTGCCAGCTGCCTGGGCTTCTTGCAGATCACCGGTCAGGGCATCATCTGGTTCCATATCCTGCACGTCCCCTATGCTCTGCTTGCCGCCATTTTTCTGGCCGCGGTTGCAGGCTATTACCTTGTCTGGAAATACATTGTGGGCTCTTTGAATCGCGTGATGGGAATCGCGTAGAGCAGCTTCTAGCTTCTAGCCTTTAGCTCCTAGCTAAAAGCCCGGACCTCGGCCTTTGAGCCCTCTTGAATCTACGTTTACAAGGGGGATTGCATGGTCAGGTCACGCGAGCCAGACTCGCCGCACACAGGCTAAGAGCTGAAAGCTGCTTCTTCTCTACAAACCCGACTTGAAGAAATCCTTCAGTCCGGCACGCTCCGCATGCGCTTCCATCGCAGCTTGAATTTCCAGCGCCAGCGCAAGCGCATTGCGGCCCTGGCGCGCCGTAACCCGCGGCTCGCGACGGGTCCGCACCGAATCCAGAAATGATTCGATCTCCAGCCGCAGCGGCTCGCCCGGCGCAACCTCCGGCTTGCTAAAACTCAGCCCCGGGCCCGGCCCGCCTGCGCCACTTGCCGCAGCCGCAAGCTTCGCCAATGCCGCCGGGTCGATCTTTCCTGCAGCAATAGCCGCCGCAATCGAAGTAGGTACGCTGCCATCCACGCCGATCACCAGCAAATCCCGCCGCGCATAGTCGATCGAGACATACTGTCGCGGCTCGAAAAAGCGCAGCTTGCGCACGTGCTCCGTTGAAACGCGCGAGGCCGTAAAGTTCGCCACGCAGCCCGACTCGAACTCCACGCGCACATTCGCAATGTCCACCTTCGGCGACAGAATCGGCAGACCCACCGCGCGCACCTCGCGCACCGGCGAGGCAGCAAACGTAAGTACGATGTCCAGGTCGTGGATCATCAGGTCCAGCACTACGTCCACGTCCAGCGCCCTGGGGGTAAATACACTCAGCCGGTGCGACTCGAAGAACATAGGGCGCCGCAGCTTGGGTTCTACGGCCAGCACGGCAGGGTTGAAGCGCTCCAGGTGACCCGGCTGGACAATAATCTTGTCCTTGCCGTGCCCGCCCTTTTCCGCGCGCTCAATCAGATCGTCGGCTTCTTTCAGACTTGCAGCCAGCGGCTTTTCTACCAGCAGGTCAAGCCCCGCATCCAGAAGAGCCGAGGCCACGGCATGATGGTGCACGGTGGGAACGGCTACCGACGCCGCGTTCAGCCTGAGATCGGCCGAAAGCAACCTGTCGATTGAAGAGAAAGCAGGAATTCCGTACTTTGCAGTGACGTCGGCAGCGCGTGCTGGATC
>DASRLI010000372.1:0-12164 GCA_035648535.1 Occallatibacter sp.
CTTGTCCTGCTAGGTATCCCTGTGTATCTCTTCTGGTCTCGCCGAACGGCAAGATCCGTTCAAGCTGAAGTGAATCTGTAACCGACTCCTGAGGAGGAAGTCCCTCATACATGTCCAGACTGCTTCGAGTCAAACCGATGTCGATGCTCTCGCTAGAAGCTGGTGAACAGGGCGAAGACACTCTGAAACGTTCGCTTGGCGCAATGAACCTAATCACCCTGGGCATTGGCGCCATCATCGGTGCCGGCATTTTTGTGCTGACCGGTCAGGCAGCGGCTCTGCACGCGGGCCCCGCTGTGGCTCTGAGCTTTGTGCTGGCCGGCATTACGTGTGCATTTGCGGGCCTATGTTATGCCGAGTTCGCATCTATCATTCCGATTGCCGGCTCTGCCTACACGTACGGCTACGCCACGCTGGGCGAGTTTGTCGCATGGATTATCGGATGGGACCTCGGCCTCGAGTATGGCTTTGGCGCGGCAACTGTGGCCTCGGGTTGGTCTGGGTACTTCAACAGCTTGCTGCAGCAGTTTCACATTTACCTGCCGCCGCGGCTGACGGCAACGCCAGGCACCGTGCTGGTTTTCTTCCACGAGCAATGGATGCCTTTGATGTCGCTCCCTCAAGGAACGGATCCTGCAGGGCTGCCGCACGTGACCGCACTTTTCAACCTGGTTGCAATTCTGGCCATACTGGTGGTGACCGCGGTTCTGGTTATCGGCATCAAGGAATCGGCCAACTTGAACTCCGCGATTGTTGTTGTCAAGTTGGGCGTTGTGGGCGTCTTCCTGGTTCTCGGAACCTTTTTCCTGATCAAGCATCCGGAACTGGCGCGGCTCAACTGGCATCCGTTTATTCCGCCGGGAGATGGACACGGCAACTTTGGATGGGGTGGCATTGCCAGGGGCGCGGGCTCGATTTTCTTTGCATACATCGGCTTTGATGCTGTGTCGACCGCGGCCCAGGAGGCAAAGAATCCGCAGCGGGATATGCCGTTCGGCATCCTCGGTTCGCTGGTGATCTGCACCGTCCTCTACATCATGGTTTCGACGGTGCTGACGGGCCTTGTGAACTACAAGTCGCTGAATGTGGCCGCGCCTGTGGCGCTGGGCATTGATGTGACCGGCGTGAGTTGGGGTTCGCTGCTCGTGAAGATCGGTGCGGTGTTCGGGCTGGGGACCGTGATGCTGGTCATGTTGCTTGGCCAGTCGCGTGTTTTCTTTTCGATGTCCCGTGACGGCTTGCTGCCCAAATGGGCCTCGGCGATCCATCCGAAGTTTCGCACACCGTGGATTTCGACCATTGCGGTTGGTGTAGTGGTCGCCATACTGCCAGCATTTCTGCCCGTTGCGCGGCTCGCGGAACTGGTCAACATAGGCACGTTGCTTGCCTTTACAATCGTGTGCGCGGGCACCTGGGTTCTGCGTGTGCGCCATCCTGACATGCACCGGCCCTTCAAGACTCCCTTCGTTCCCCTGGTACCCATCCTGGGAATGATCACGGCCGTTTATTTGATGTCGACGCTTCCTGCGATTACCTGGACGGTCATGGTGTGCTGGCTGCTGGTTGGGCTGGTAATTTACTTCGGCTACTCGATCCATCACAGCAAGGTACAGAAGCTTGCAAAGGCTACTGAAGGGGACTGAGCGCTCTCGAACTCTCTGCAAAAAGAACGGCCTCCCACGCAGGAGGCCGTCTCAATTTCTGGAACCGATGTTAGATTGGCTTACGCGGTTGTCTTGGCACAGAATTCGTCGAAGGCGCGGACCAGTTCGCCGGCTATCTGCTGCGCCGTGGACTGCTCGATCACGTAGCGCTGCATAAGGTAGACCAGCTTACCGTCGCGCAGGATGGCGACAGCAGGGGAAGTGGGAGGGTTGCCTTCAAAGTAGCTACGGGCGCGCTCGGTGGCTTCGCGGTCCTGGCCAGCGAAGACGGTGATCTTTTGGTCTGGCAGATTGGTGGAGTTGCCAAGAGCCAACCGCACGCCGGGGCGCATTTTGCCGGCCGCACAGCCGCAGATTGAATTCACGACAAGGAGGGTAGTACCAGGCAGGGCGAGAGCCGCGTCGACATCCTCGGCCGTCCGGGTTTCATTGATACCGGCGCGCACCAGTTCTTCGCGCATCGGGATTACCATCAGTTCTGGATACATGTTTGCCTCCGGCAGGGAAGTTGCCTGTAACTATTCTATCGTCAAACCCCGTGGTGTGGGATTTATCCGATGCACATGTTGGAAAATCAGCCGCTTGCGCCGTTCACAACCTTCGGGATCGGTGGGCCCGCTCGCTGGTTTGTGGAGGCTGTGAGCGAGGACGAGATTGCCGAAGCTTCCGCCTGGGCGGCGGAACGTGGGGCTGCCCTATTTGTGCTTGGCGGGGGCAGCAACCTGCTTGTCTCGGATAGGGGGTTCGATGGGCTGGTGATGAATGTAGGCCTGCGCGGCGTCGAATCGGTGGATGACTCAAGGCAGAGGATCTATCAGGTTGCCGCCGGCGAGAACTGGGACGGGTTTGTCGAGCGTGTAGTGACGGAATCCTGCGCGGGTGTTGAGTGCCTGGCCGGCATTCCCGGCACAGTGGGCGGCACACCTGTTCAAAATGTGGGTGCGTATGGGCAGGAAGTTGCTTCTGCAATCGAGTTAGTTCGCGCGTTCGATCTTGAACAGCGCGCCTTTGTTGAGCTCACCGCCGGCGAATGCGGCTTCGAATATCGTCGCAGCCGGTTCAACTCAATCGACCGCGGTCGGTACATCGTTACGCGTGTGGACTACCGGCTAACTCATGGCGGTCCGCCTACGTTGCGCTATGCGGATCTGAAACGGGCGATTGAGGAAGAAAGGGAAGATGGCAGAGAACCCAGTCTTGTCGAGGTGGCTGCGGCAATACGCCGCGTTCGCGAATCGAAGGGAATGCTGTTGGTGGAGGGCGATCCTGATTGCCGCAGCGCTGGCAGCTTCTTCAAGAATCCAGTGGTCGCGGAAGAACGCGTGCAGCAGATTGCGCGAACAATCGCAAAGCAGCCGCCACGATTTCCCGCTGGGCCGGGGCAGGTTAAATTGCCAGCGGCATGGCTGATTGAACAGGCTGGTTTTCCGAAGGGGTATGTGCTGGGAGCGGCGGGGATATCGTCGCGCCACACGCTGGCTCTCATCAATCGCGGAGGGGCTACTTCGGAAGCGATTCTCACACTAGCCAGTCAAATCGCGACCGCCGTCGATGCGCAATTTGGAATCAGCCTGGAAATGGAGCCGGTGATGGTGGGGTTCTAGGGAGTCTTCAGGCGACGGGCTATTCTTTCGCGCTCGTCCTGAAGAACTTCTGCAGCCGGTCCTACTGCGGCAAGATGGCCCTCTCGTAACAACGCTACTTCGGCACCGGTGGAGAACGCGTCGGTGGCATCGTGGGTTGCGAGAACAGTTTGAACGCTATTTGCGCGGAGCCAGACTTGGAGCCGGTCTACGAGAGCGTCGCTGGCGGTGCCGTCGAGTGCGGAGAATGGCTCGTCTAGAAGCAGCAGACGGGGGCCGGGTGCCAGGGCTCGTGCCAGCGCTACTCGCTGAGCCTGGCCGCCCGAGAGGTCCTGTGGACGGCGATTGACGAGACTGGTTGCGTCCACGAGTTCCAACATCTCGGCAACGCGGGTTGCGCGGAGGTTTCGGTCAAGACCGGCGAGCCCGTAGGCTACATTGGCTTCGACGCTGAGGTGAGGGAAGAGGGAAGAGTGCTGAGCGACGAGCCCGGTTTGGCGCCTGCCCGGCTTCAGCCACTTTCCGCTCGCAGAATCGGTCAGCAAACGGCCATCAAGGGCGATCCGCGCATTTGCTGTCTCTCCGCGCGAGTTTCTGTCGAGGCCGGCCAACAGACGCAGCAACGTGCTCTTGCCCGCACCCGAGTGGCCGAAGATCACGGTCCAATCAGACGCGAGCCGGCATTCGACTTCCAGGTGGAAGCTGCCTCGCCGCGCGTTGAGTGCCAGTTCAAGCACGGCGGCCTCCGCGAATTTGGCCAGTGAGGTATATGGCTGCCAGCGCGACTATGCTCAGTCCAAGCAGGATGGCCGCAGTGCTGTTGGCGGCAGCGTAGTCAAAGTTCTCCACTTGGTTGTAGAGCACGATGGAGAGGGTGCGCGTAGCTCCGGGGATGTCGCCGCCAAGCATGAGCACCACACCGAATTCGCCCACGGTATGCAGAAAACTGAGCACTGCCGAAGCTACCAGCGAGCGGCGTGCCAGCGGAACCAGCAGGGTGAATACAACACGTGCGGAACCGGCGCCGAGCAGGCGTGCTCCGTCCACCAGCGCTGGCTCAATGGCCGCAAACCCTGCTACCAGCGGCTGGACCGCGAAGGGGAGGCTGTAGATCACCGATCCGACTACGAGGCCGCTGAACGAGAAGGCTAGTGGGTGACCGAGAAGGGCCGTGATGCAGCGGCCAACGGCGGTGCGAGGGCCAAGGAGAACCAGCAGAAAGAAACCGAGCACTGTGGGCGGCAGGACCAGCGGTAGCGAGGCAAGTGCCTCAACAGCTGCCAGCCAGCGCCCGCGACCCAATACCAGCAGTGCCGCCAGCGGCACTGCCACCGCGAGCAGGATCGCGGTTGTTACCGTTGCCAGTCTGAGGGTAAGGGCGAGCGCTTGCCAGTCCATGGTTTCCAATAAAGCGGTTCCGGTTGAGTTTCGTTGGCTCCCACATTTTTCGCAAAGTGCGCGAAAAGGAGGAGGCACCCAGACTCAGTTTACTGAACGGGTGTGAGGCCGCTCTTGGCAAGCTGAGCTTGAACCGGTGGCGAAAGCAGGTAGTTGAGAAGTTTGTTTGCAGCCGCGCGCTGCCTAGTCTTACTCACGATGATTGCGCCTTGCTCGATGGGTGGGTAGAGGTCGCGCGGGATGACGAAGTAGTTTCCGCTGGCTGCCATGTGCGGTGTAAGCGCGGAGGTGAGCGAGACGAGACCTGCGTCGGCGTTGCCTGAGTCAACAAATTGCGCGGCCTGGGCAATGTTCTCGGCGGTTGCAAGTCGAGGCTTGAGGGCATCGTAAAGGTTGAGTTTGGTGAGTGCGGCTAACGCAGCTCGTCCATAAGGGGCGCGCTCAGGATTGGCGATGGCCAGCCGTTTGAGGCCGGGGTTGCGGAGCAGTTCGAGCGATGGCGGCGGCAGGGGTGAGTCCTTGCGCGACCACAGGACCAACGTACCTTTGGCGTAGGTGACGGGTGTTGACGAACCTGGGGCGTCCGCGAGCCGAGCGTCGATGAGGCGCTTGGGATAGCTCAGATCTGCCGACAGAAATACATCAAAGGGAGCGCCGTTCATTATTTGCGTAGTGAGCATTGCGGAGGCCTGGTAGGTGGCTTCGGCTTGAATGCCCGTTGCCTGGCGGAACTGATCGAGGATCGGCGGTAGAACGGGTTCCAGATCGGCGGCCGCTGCCACCCTTAGAGGCGTCTGCCCGTGCATCGGCATGATCAGAGCCAATCCAAGCAGAGCAGGGAAAAATCTCTTAGGTATCAAGGCGCTTTGGTCTCCATGCGCTGCAAAAATCCGTCCACGCTGGTAGGCTAACACCAGGCATGAACGACAATTTGCACCAGTTACGCTGTTTTGGCTGCGGAGCTCGGATTGCGGGCGCCGATGCACTGCCCGACTTCCGTTGCGCAGTCTGCGGAGACCTTTTTGAAGTCGAATACCCAGGCTGGAGCCAGCGCCGCGGCCCGGACCGTCCCAACCCTGGCGCGCTCAAGTGGCTGTGGCGGGAACGGAAGAGCTCGGCCGAGGCGCTGGACCACTCCGGCGTATGGCGCTTCCGCGAACTGCTGCCAATTCTCGACAGCTTTGGCAACGCAATCACGCTTTTTGAAGGCAATACTCCCCTCTACCATTTGCCGCGGGCTTCGAAGGCTCTTGGCATCGACCAGCTGTTTGCCAAGCATCAGGGCATGAACCCAACCGGCTCATTCAAGGACACGGGCATGACTTCGGCCATGAGCGTTGCGCGTGAACGGGGATTCGAATGGGTGGCTTGCGCGTCTACCGGGAATACGTCGGCCGCCATGGCTGCATATGCCGCTCGTGCCGGCCTGCGCAGCCTGGTACTGATTCCCGATGGCAAGATCGCCTGGGGCAAGCTGTCGCAAGCCATGGATTACGGTGCTATCACCTGCCAGTTGAAGGCTGATTTCGATGGTTGCCTGACGCTGCTGACGCAGATCGTGAAAGAAGCACCAATCTATTTGCTCAACTCTGTGAATCCCTACCGGCTTGAGGGACAAAAAACGCCGGCATTCGAAATTGCCGAGGCCTTTGACTGGAATGTTCCTGACCACCTGATTGTTCCCGGTGGCAATCTCGGCAACAGCTCGGCGTTGGGCAAGGGCTTCCGCGAACTGCACGATCTGGGCCTGGTGGCGCGCGTTCCACGCATCTCTGTAATCCAGGCTGAGGGCGCCAATCCACTGGTCCGCAGCCTCGCAGTCACTCACGGAGCGTCTCTGGAGCCTGTTGAGGCGCACACGCGCGCTACGGCCATCCGCATCGGCAATCCCGCGTCGTGGCGCAAAGCCGCCCGCGTTATTCAGGACACCGGCGGCTGGTGCCTGGATGTAACTGAGGCTGAGATCGCAATTGCCAAGGCCGAGTTGGGTGCTGAGGGACTAGGCTGCGAGCCAGCCTCCGCCGTGACCCTCGCGGGGCTTAAAAAGTTGCGCGCACAAGGCGTGGTCGCGTCGAACGAGACGGTTGTGCTTGTGCTTACCGGCCACACCCTCAAGGACGCCGATTACACCATCGATTTCCATCGCGGAACGCTTCTGACGGATGAAGAAAAGACCGGCAAGGAGGCGGAGATCGACGCCCTGCGGCGCAACGCGGTGGTCGTGGATGCCACGCCGGCCGCGGTGTTGGCCACGCTGAAGGGCAAAGTGGGATGAACGACCCTCAAAAGCCATCCGCCGGAAGATTCCGGCTGCGCCTGCCGGCAACCTCTGCAAATCTCGGCCCCGGATTCGACGCGGTCGCGGTGGCGCTCGATTTTTATCTTGAGCTTGAAGCTGAACCTGCGGCCGAGTTTTCGATTGCCGCCAGCGGCCGCAATGCCGATCGGTGCTGCCGCATCGAAGACAACCTCATCCTTGATACCTACAAGGGGCTGCTGGCGAGTAACGACCAGCCGATTGTGCCCTTGTCGATTCAGATGCGCAACGGCATTCCTCTAGCCATGGGCTGCGGATCATCGGCTGCTGGACGTCTCGCCGCTATCGCTCTGGCAGTCCGCTTTGGCCAGCTCACGTGGGACACAGAACGCATCCTATACGAGGCCTTCCTGCTTGAAGGCCACCCCGATAACGTTGCGGCTTGCTGGCTGGGCGGGTTTGCGGCTGCGGCCTGCGAAGGGAATGCCGTGCGCGCAGCGAAGGTGGTTCCGCCGGCTGAGTGGCGAGCTATTGTGGTTCTTCCTGCAGACCCGCTGCCTACAAGCAAAGCCCGCGCTGTGCTTCCAGCCAGTTACCCGCTCGGCGATGTGGTTGCCAACATTCAGTCTGTTGCCATGCTCGGACTCGCCTTCGCCCAGGCCCGGGCGGACCTGCTGCGCATTGCCATGAACGACCGCATTCATCAACCCTATCGCGCGCCAATTTGCCCGCAACTGCCGCTCGTGCTGCCTTTGGTTGGAGGGCACGGAATTCTCGGTGCTGCGCTTAGCGGCGCCGGACCTGCCGTTCTGGTGGTCGTCGAGAGTGAGAAGAGCCTGGAGCAAGCATCGACGGCTATTCTCAGTGCGTTAAGCAGCACCCGGGAAGCGGAGCTTCTGGTGTGTCGGTTTGTAGAGTCAGGGGCCAGTCAGTTCATTGCGTCGGGCGGGGCGTGAAGCCCTAAAGTCAAATAACCTGTGCAGCACAAAAACGTCGGCAAGGAGGGTTATTAGTGGGTAAACTTTGCCTCTCGACCCGTAACTTTCTGGATAGTCATCATTTTTTTAGTTACCAACAGGATTACCGAAGATCTCTTGCTATTTATCAGATCTACACCTAAATTCGCACCGTGGGCAGTTCTGGGGGAGGGCTGCTCTAGCGCCCGTGGTCCTTTCAGGATCCGGGCGCTTCTGTTTGTTTGCAACAAGGCACAATCGTTCCGTAAGCCGCATGAACCAAATCATTTAAGACAACCTGCACCTGCGCCCTGGCGAAGCTCAGTTTACACCCCGGGGAGCAGGTTGCGACTTTGATCCGGCCTGCGGCATCCTATCGTTATACGGTTTCCTGTACACTTCAAACAGTGTAGGTTCCGCAAGGAGAGTCATGGCTGGATCGGGAGTTCTTGAAGTAAGTGATGCAACGTTTGACGAGGAAGTTCTGCGCAGTGAGCAGCCTGTTCTGGTGGATTTTTGGGCTGTTTGGTGCGGTCCCTGCAAGGCAATCGCGCCCATTGTTGATGGTGTGGCAGCTACCTATGCGGGCAAGCTGAAGGTTGCCAAGGTAAATGTAGATCAGAATGGCGCCACGCCGTCGCGCTACGGGATTCGCGGCATTCCCGCACTGTTGTTCTTCAAGGGCGGCAAGGTCACCGATCAGATCGTCGGATACGTGCCGCAGGATGTAATTGAAGAGAAGGTCCAGCGCCTGCTGGCGTAAGCCTGCTTCGCAGAATCAGTACGAAGATTGGATGCAAGAATCGCGACCAGGGCCCGGCGATTGCGTCGGGTCTTGTGCTGTTTGGATCATTGATACTGCGATTGCGTGAACCCGCACGAGCTACGCCCCACCGCGAAACTGAATAATGCGTCTCCGGTCGCGCTTGGAAGGTCTGCGATCCGGCAGAGGCGCGTATTGCTCCATAGCCTTTCGTTCTTCGGCGAACTTTAGCCGTGCCTCGCGACTGGCTTGGGTCTCGCGGTAGAGTGTTTGCGCAACTGCGGCAGGTCCGCGCATCTGGCTCAGGAGTAAAACCTCGATCTGAAAGATGCCGCCTTCATTTTCCACTCGCAGCATGTCGCCGACATGAACGTCGCGGGCCGGCTTGGCCTTCACTTCGTTGGAGTAAATTCGGCCTAGGTCGCATGCCTTGCTGGCCAGTGCGCGCGTCTTGAAGAACCGCGCCGCCCACAGCCACTTGTCCATTCGCACTATTGGCCGCTCTGCTGCCATGAGTCTATTTTCGTACAGTGGGTTGAGTTGACGCTACTCAGGTCTTTCTAAGAATTCATGTGTCGCAGTAACTGGCCCCAAAAACCGCTGCGGGTTTAGCGCCGAATTACTTTTTGCACCGTCTGGATACAGCAAAAACGAGATTCTCGCCCGTAGCGGATACAACACCCTGACAGCCTACGACGCAGCCAGCGCGCTTGAGGCGGCCCTTTTGCACCCTCCGGAGGTTCTGGTAACCGATGTCATGCTGCCAGGAATGAGCGGAATTGAGCTCGCCATCAGCATGCGGCGAATCTTCCCGGATTGCAAGGTGATACTGTTTTTGAGGAAATGCCGCCACCTCTTCCTTGCTTGCGTCTGCCACGCGCGCAGGACACAATTTTGCACTGCTGAACAAACCGGTGCACCCGCCAGAGATGCTTTCGCGAATAGCTGAATGCATCCGGCCACAAGCAGGCGCGCGGGCCAGCTAAGGCCGGGATTGGTTTCTGGCATTCCGGACATCGGTGGTTGGATGACGCAGTGGACGTAGCCGGGGCAGCTCAACGGAAGGCTAGCGCTGCCTTTCGGTTTCGTGTTCACCGGTCTAGATCGGAGGGGTTTGTGCTTTGCGGAGTTGGAGCGCCGTAGAGCCTCCGTACCAGCCAGAGCACAGGAAGCCCTAGCAGGATCAGCGCTGTGCCAAGCAACGAGCCTTTCAGATTACTCACGTAGCTTTCAACCAGCACAACGGCGGCACACACGACAAAAATCGCAGGCAGCAGCGGGTAGCCCCATACCTTGTAGGGTCGGACTGCATCGGGGCGCTTGCGACGGTAAACAAACAAACTGCTGGCCGTGAGCATGTAAAAGAGCCACTCAGCGAAGATGGCCAACTCAAAGAACTGTTGAAACTGGTTGAGGAAGAGCAACAGGAAAGTGGAGAGCAGGGCCTGAATGATCAACGACGTCGATGGCGACTGAAAGCGTGGATGAATGTGCGCGAATTGGCGGAAGAAGAGGCGATCGCGCGCGGCGGCGAATGGAATGCGCGCTCCGGACATCACGGTTCCGTTGAGCGCGACAAGAATGCTGAGGGCCATGGCTGCGGCCACGAAGCCAGCTCCGGCTGGTCCGGCAACCACAGAGAGCGCGGCGACGGCGGGCCGGCCGCTGGCGGCAATTTGCGCCGCGGGCAAAACGTACTGGATGCCGGCGTTGGTTGCCATAAAGAGAAAGCCAACCAGGAAGAGTCCACCAATGAGAGCGATCGGCAGGCTGCGGCCAGGGTTGCGTACTTCGCCCGCCACCATGGTGAGGTCGCTCCAGCCATCGTATGCCCAGAGCGTAGCAATAAGCGCGGCCATGAAGCCGGTGAAGCCACCGGCAACATTCGGCAGTGTGGTGGAGAAGTTGGCGAAGGAGCCCGAACTCCAGGTAAAGCAGAAGCCAACGACGATGAGGATTAGGACGACTTTGAGGACGGTAAAAACCAGCTGGAAGTCACCAGCTTTCTTGATGCCGAGGCAGTTTAGCCCGGTGATTAGCCATGCCACGCCCACTGCGAAGAGCTGTGACCAGACCAGAGGGACAGGGCCGGCGAGGACTCTTTCATCGAGCCAATGAAAAGCCGGGAAGAAGCCCAGCGTTCGGGCAAGGCCGATGGTTACCGCGGCAATTGAGGCCGGCTTGGCGACGGCGAACCAGGTCCACATGTAGAGGAAAGCGGGCGTGTCGCCATATGCGCCACGGATGAAGACATATTCGCCACCCGCATAGGGAAGCATCGCGCCGAGCTCGGCATAGGTCATGGCGCCGAAGAGGGAGAGCAGGCCGCCGGCAATCCAGGCCAGGAAGACGAGCGATGAAGAGCCGACGTCCTGCATCATCTCGCGGGGGACTAAAAAAATGCCGCTGCCGATGATGGTTCCGACGACGATGGCAGTTGCCTGACTCGCGCCCAGGACACGGGGAAGGTTGGCAGGAGTTGTTCCAATTTGCTCGGGGTGGGTCGGTCTCATGCGGTGATGTGAGGGTAGCACGGAGCGCTGGAGCTCTTCCAGAAAGGGGTACTGCGAAACACCGCGTCCGTGCGAGAGTCAGACTATGGCTTAATTGCTTCTACGCTGGTGCTCCAGACAGATCCCCACCGATCGTGACCTTCCCTTTACCTTTCAATACGCCTCAACCTGCAGTTTCATAGCTTACTACCGCTGGAGAACCGGCATCCAAATAAGTGGGATGCTTGCGACAACAAGATCGAGAGTAGCCGGCTCAATGCTTTGCGTGACGACATGGATCGCATTGGGCTGCAGCAGGCCTGTCACGCCGCAGGAGCCCGCTGAACTCGCGGTGAAACCGGCGCCTCAAACACCAATTGCCGATAAGAAAGATGAACTGGGTGTTCCGTCCTGGGACCCTGTGTGGAACAAGGTAATCGAAGAGGCGTTGCCCCCAGAAATGCTTTCGAGCCAGGTGGCGCGGGCCGTCAAGCCGTTCTGTCCGCGCTTCAAGGTAATGAGCGAAGAAGACCGGCGCGGATTCTGGGTCTATCTTTTCCAGGCGCTTGCCGGCGCGGAAGCAGGTTTGGTGCCCACCGCCAACGTTCGCCATACCGAGCCGGAGGTCACCGTCAAGGATACGGTGACTCATAAGATGGTGCGCAGCGAGGGATTGTTGCAACTTACGTACATGGATGCCGACCGCTATGGCTGCGCCTTTGATTGGGATAAGGATAAGGAGTTACCGGAGAAAGATTCGCGAAAGACCATTCTGCAGCCGGGCAACAACCTGACTTGTGGAATCAGGATCCTAAAAACGCAACTCATCGATAAGCGAAAGAAACTTGTGACTCGGTCGAGTTATTGGGAAACGCTGCGGGCCGGAACAAGCGGCTACCGGGTTTTCGTTAAGCAGATGACGAATGTTCCGGATACATGCCGTCTCTCAGCTCCAAACATTCAGGCACAGAAATTGGGTAACGGCAAAACCGTGCAACCAGAAACTCCGCGGACCCAGGCCGCCATACTGAAATAACCGGCAACAATTCGC
>DASRLI010000373.1:0-2036 GCA_035648535.1 Occallatibacter sp.
CCTCCTGCTGTTCCTCCGCCTGATGGGGCGTTGAAGACGGTTGTGCTTATTGGTCCGCCGAACTCAGGTAAATCCACGCTTTTCAATCGTTTGACGGGACTTCGCCAGAAGGTTGCCAACTTCCCAGGCGTTACGGTGGAACAGCGGCTGGGACTGATGGCCGGAGTGGGCCGCGAAGACCTTACGCTTATTGATCTGCCTGGCATCTACTCGCTGACTCCTTATTCAGAGGACGCGCGCGTTTCGATTGACGTACTGCGCGGCAAAATGCCCGGTACGCCCAAACCGGACGCCGTGTTGCTGGTGCTGGATGCGCTGCACATGACGCGGCAATTGATGCTGGCCGCTCCGGTGCTGGCGGTGGGACTGCCGACACTGGTGTTGCTGAACATGAGCGATCTGATGGAGTCACGCGGCGGACATATCGACACGCTCGAACTGGCAAGAGAACTGGGCGCGCCGGTGGCGCAGATCAGTGCAGTGCATGGAACCGGACTTGATGCGGTGCCGCTATTTCTAAATCAGCAGACCGACCGCAAAGCCGCGAAGCCGTTGGCGCTGCCAGTACTGGGCAATGCTGCGAGTACACATTCCTGGGCGGCACAGGTGAGCCGGCGGACAGGCTACCAGGCTCCACTGTCGGTTGAAAGCACGCACAAGATCGACAACGTGCTGCTGCATCGCATCTGGGGACCGCTGTTGTTTCTGATTGTCGTGGTGGGCGTGTTCGAGGTGGTGTTCTCGATCGGGCAGCCGATGTCAGACTACTTTGGCGATATTCTTGCGCGCATGGGCGAATTTGTGCGGCCGTTGCTGCCGGCGGGATGGCTGCAGTCGCTGCTGCTGGACGGAGCCTGGAAAGGCATCTGTTCGGTGCTGGTGTTTCTGCCGCAGATCCTGTTGCTGTTTTTGTTCATCGGAGTTCTGGAAGACTCCGGCTACCTGGCAAGGGCGGCGCTGATTGCCGATCGCGTGATGCGGACGATCGGGCTGAATGGCAAGGCATTTATTCCTCTGCTCTCGGCGTATGCCTGCGCGGTTCCGGCAATCATGGCGACGCGGACCATCGAGAACAGGCGTGACAGGCTGGCGACGATTTTGGTGACGCCGTTCATGACCTGCTCGGCACGACTGCCGGTATACATGCTGCTGATTGCGGCCTTCATTCCGAATACGTTTTATCTGGACGGGTTCCTGGGACTGCGGACGATTGTGATGCTGAGCCTGTACCTGGCGGGCTTTGTGGGCGCCATGACTACTGCGTGGCTGCTGAAGAGTTCGATTCTCAAATCGAGTGAGACACCGTTTATTCTTGAGCTGCCGCAGTACCGGATGCCGACGCTGCGTTCGCTGGCGTTGCGATTGATTGACCGCGCGCGCATCTTCCTGCGCCAGGCGGGCACGGTGATTCTGTGCGTCACTCTGGCGCTGTGGGTGCTGGCGCATTTGCCGGTGATTCATACGGCGGCGGGGACAATGGCCGCGCCAGACCTGGCGAACAGCCTGATCGGAAAACTTGGGCACTTCATCGAACCGGCGATTGCGCCGCTGGGATTCAACTGGAAGATCGGAATCGGTCTCTTGTCTAGCGTGCTGGCGCGCGAGGTAATGGTGAGCACGATGGGAACGCTGTATGGCGCGGACCCGAGCACGCAGGCCATGCATCTGCAGACTGCTCTGCATCATGACATGACGCTGGGCGGCGCGCTGGCGCTGATGATCTTCTTTGCATTCGCGATGCAGTGCACGTCGACAATGGCCGTGGTGCGGCGCGAAACGAATAGCTGGAAGTGGCCGGCGGTGCAGTTCCTGTACATGCTGGTGCTGGCTTATGGCGCGGCCTTCGCGGTAAATCACATTGCGATGGCGATTTTCGGATAGGGAAATTCTTTCTTCGATCCAACCCCGCTGAAAGAAAACAACAAAATATCCCGGGGCTCAAAAGCGAGACCTGGGGCACCCATTCTCGTGGTGCTCACTACCAGTTGGTGATGGAGCCGTCGGGGCGGAAGTAGGTTTGCGCGCGGGCGGTAACG
>DASRLI010000374.1:0-2367 GCA_035648535.1 Occallatibacter sp.
TGGGGCAGGCTGACATTGACCACCGAGGTGTCCAGCACCTCCATGATCGCACTGGACATAACGGCAATGGCGACCAGCCATCGCCGTGAAAAGAACCGTGCTTCGGCCGGAGCTGACATCGTGGGTTGCTTTCCATAGTAACCAACCCATGGCAAAAGCGTCGTTGCGGCTCTCCTTTGCACGCATGCTGCAATAGACGTGAGCCTTGCCATCCTTACTGCGGCTATGCGAACGCAGAAACATCCTGCCATGATCGTGGCAGCATGCCATCTCGCTTTCAAGAGGGTAGGTCTGCACTACATCGCTGTTTTCAGATTCCAACACTGAAGCAAAAAGACTTCTCTACTCAGAACAGCGCAAAATAGCCTCAATCATCCATCTCGTGACGAACTTCGGCTAGCCAACCACGTATTCGGGGGGCTCAAAGTCAAACTGGCTAGCAGCCGGGCCTGGCCGGCTGTCTTCCCTTCCCCTTGGCCGATACTCAGGTGCGTAGACGCTCACAGCCCGGACTATCTCCACAAGAATAGGCTGCCTGGCGCACATCGGTGGCTTCATCTTCGGTGCTGCCACCGCGCGCCTTTTCGAAGACCTGCGTCGAATCGCCTGGCAAGAGGACGCAGGATAAAGTCGATCGAGCTTCCGTTGGACTTTTCTGCCTTGGGCAGTTCACAGCGTTACCTTCGCGCGAAATCGGATGCGGCCAATGAATCCGGCAAACCACAAAATGTTGAACTCCGTGTTTCCGCGCAGGAGATGGCGCGACAGGACCACTGCACAGTATGTGGCGAGGCCGAGAAGGATCACGCCCAAGATTGCGTTAGCGAGGCGGAAGAAGATCGCGTCGATGCGGTGGGGAATGAAACGGACGACGACGGTGAGCGCGGTGAACCAGAGCATCAGGCCGGCGCCTGCCATCAAGGTTCCCCACCCAGGGGCTCTTTTTCCCAAGACCGAATAGGCAAAGGGGAGCCAACTCGAGGTGACGCCAGCCCAGTAAAGCATGGTTAAGGGGTTGAAGATGGTCAGGGCGGCAGCTTTGGCGGCTTCGAGGGCCAGACGCTCAGGGATGGAGCCTCCGCTCCAGCGGCGGCGGGCGCTGTTGTAAGCCCGGCGGGGGTTCTTGACGGCGAGCGCCAGGAAATATGCTCCCACCGGAAACAGAACGACTACGCCAATGGCCACCAGGACTATCTGGAGCTTCGGGTTCAATAGACGGGGTAGGAGGTAGCGACCCCCGAGGAGGGCCAAGGAGAAGAGAACCAGATCGGCGAAGACGGAGCCGATTCCACAGGCAAGGGTGTGGCGCCAACCGCCAACCACTCCGCGGCGGATGGCCATCATGTTGACAGGACCTATGGGCGCGGCCGCCGCCAATCCCATCAAGAATGCGATCGAAAGCACGTGGATGTATGGGAGGAAGTCCATATTGCGTTGATGCGCAGGAACACTTTGAGATTCCACTCGGTCATTCCGGCAGCCGGGAATTCACCCGGTTGTCTCCAACTGAGCCGTTCGCGCGCATCTATTCTACTGGACTACTGCGACTTTATTTTCCTGAGTGAAGCACGATTTCTTCTGATTCACTCTCCGGCAGTAGCTGTCTTCGATTTTGGATCAGGATCGCCGGAGGAGATTCGCTCGACATTCACGAGCCTTGAGGGAGTGCTAAGCTCACCACAGTTTTTCGACAATTGGAAGAAAATCGACGCGAAGCGAGATTCCTGGACTGAGTACTCCAAGATCGTCAAACATCTCCACCTTCTCAGGATCTGAGATTGATACGGTTGAGATAGCTAAAGCCTAGGGAAGGTCACGCCCGGTTGCCGAGGGGAGATCCTGACGTAAAGACGGAGTCTGACCAAAAACGCGAAGAGCGCTTCTTTGTCCTGGACTGCTGTCTCAATCGATGTTGAATACGCAGCCATGCCTAGCGAGGCTCATCGCGTTCCGTAGTGCATCAGGTCGTCATCTACAGCCGGTTGAGATTACTGCGCGGGCTCAAGCGTCAACCTCTGCACCCGCCAATTCAGCAATTCGGCAGCATATAAAAGGTTCGCCGACGGGCAAGCCAGTTCGTGAATCCAGCCAAACTGGCCGGGACCGTGGCCGGCGGAGCCAAGCACGCCGAGTACTTTGCCGTCCAGAGTGAGTTTATAAATGCGCCCTGGATAACCATCTGACGCATAGAGCACCTGATGGTGTCCCGGCGTGATGCAAATCGCTCACGGAGAGCCGTTCAACATGGTCTTGTTCAAGGGCGCTGGAGCTTCGGCAGTAGCGGGCACTTCGGAGGGCATGTTTCCCATCCATGGACGAATCTTGTGGTCGAACGGCACGTTGATGTGGATCTCGCGCAGAAATTTG
>DASRLI010000375.1:0-4237 GCA_035648535.1 Occallatibacter sp.
GACCTTGCCGGAGACGATCTCAACCAAGGGGCAATCGGACCAATCAAGAGTTTCCATGTTCATGCCCTCCTTTCATCGTAGCCTTTTACCACGGTTCGGCGGCGTCGCCTGGGAAGATGCCCTGGATTTTTGACGAAACGCCCGTTTTCGGAAATGGGAAGGGGGATCTCGCAAAGGACCAATATACCGGCTAATGTTGCAGTTTGAGCGGGGTTCCGCGCTGATGGTCAGAAAGCGATATTCTTTTTTCGTTCGACAACTGATTTTTACCGGAGGGTGAAGGCCCGCGACCTGATCTAACCTTGGCAGGCGTTGAGAAGGGCGGGCCTTCACGCCAGCCCTGATTCTTTTTATCGCACTGCCTGAGGGCGAAGACAAGTCCGATCCGGGGTGACCCCGTTCCCGCTGCGACTGCTGCCGCGACGGTGTCCGGTGTGCGGCAACCAGACCATTGTCGGTCACGGCCGACGGCGCAGGCAAGCGCACGATCGGCGGCACGGCTGGATCTGCATTCGCCGCGGGCGATGTCAGCCGTGCCGGAAAACCTTCACGATTCTGCCCGTATGGTCGCCGCCTTACGGTCACTACAGTCTCCATTGCCGACAACAAGCCTGGGAGTCGCTGCACAAGGCGCGCAGCTGGGAAGAATCGGTTCCACACACGAAAGAGCCCAACAAACTGCCAGACCCGACCACAGTGCGCCGATGGGCCGCGCAACTGTTTTTCCTCGTGGTTTTACTGGCGAGCAGGTTGTGGCAGGCGACGGGATGGAACATTTTCGGTCCACCCACCATCCTCGCCTGTGGTTGGAACGCGATCCGCCTTATTCCGCCCCTGGAGGTGAACACTTCGTGAACCGGAAGGCGATCGATGAACTGAAACAGCAGATTCCGCTGCTGGATTATCTGCAGACGCACGGCTGGCAACCGGCACGGAGCATTCGTGGCGGTGGGCTCATGGGGTTGTGTCCCCTGCACAACGATCACAGGCCAAGCTTTCTGGCGGATACCTGCCGGAACCTGTTTTACTGTTATGGCTGCGCGCGCGGCGGCGACGTGATTCGGTTCGCCGAACTTTATCACCAGGTGAAGTTTCCCGATGCCGTGGCATTGCTGCGCGAATGGTGTGGCGTCACCCCGCTGTTGGAGGAGGTTAGCAGTTTTTACTGTATGCAGCTATCCCGCCACAGCGAAGCGGTTTCTTACTTACAGCAGCGCGGACTCCATGCGCCCGAAATCATCGAGCGAATGCGTATCGGTTACGCGCCTGGCCGTTGTCTTCGGGCGTGGCTGAGCCAGCTGGGTTATGCGCTCCCGGCGCTGCGCCAGGCGGGGCTGGTGAACGCCGGCGGCTGCGATACCTATGCTCACCGCATCGTCTTTCCGCTGGAAGGCAATCTTTATGGGCGCAGCATCGGAGACGCGGCTCCGCACCGGTTCCTGCCGGGTGGCAAAGGCGGCTTATATGCATGGGAGCAGGTACGTCGATGCGAAGAGATCATTCTCGTGGAGGGCCTGTTCGATTACGCGGTATTGTGGCAGGCAGGCTTCCATAACGTCACCTGTTCGTTAGGAAATCATCTGAATGCGCGGCAGTTTCAACAGCTGTGCGACGGCCCCCGAACGGTTTATCTGGCCTTCGATTCCGATCTCAACGGAAGCGGCCAGTCCGCCGCGCAATGGATGGCGCGCCGTCTCAGCGCTCAGGGCGTGGCTGCCCGCCGCGTCGCACTGCCGGACGGGCACGATCCGAACAGCTTCTTTGTCCAGGGCGGCGATGCGCAGCAGTTTCAACGGCTCCTGCAGGCCGCTCTCCCATGACATTCCAGGTAATTCATCAGCCGAAGAGCGGCGGCGCACGAAGTCCCTTTCATGTGGTCGAGACACAGACTGGCCGCGAAGTGGAATGGGTCAATCGTTTTCTGGATCGTGAATGCGTCCGCTGCCTCGCGGAAACCACGCTGCGCAGCTATGCCATGGATCTGCCGCACTTCGTTCGCTGGTGGACCGGCGCACATCACACCGACGCCATCACTCAGAACGCACTGCCCTCGGTGCTGCCGGATTATGTGCGATTTCAGGCGGGCCTACAACCGCGACCTGCACCCGCAACCATCAACCGCCGCGTGATCGTTGTCGGATGCGCTTTTCGCACTACGTTTCCCGATGCGGCATGCCCGCCGGCATCGGGCTTTTCCCACTCTTACTGGCTGCGTTCGTCACTGGGCTACGGACGCTTCCTTCCTGTGCGCAGCCGGTTCCGCGTGAAGGAACCGAAACGCATCCCAACGCCGCTGTCGGTGGATCAGGTCGCTCAATTCTGGTCGGGTTTCCGGAGCACCCGTGACGTGGCGATCGTCGCGCTGATGCTGTTGCAGGGACTCCGCTCCAAAGAAGTCATTGCCCTGGACTGTGAGGATGTCCAGTTGGCGGAGTCCCGGATCTGCGTGCATGGTAAGGGCAATAAGGTTCGCCTGCTTCCGCTGGCCTCCGATACCGTTCGCCTGCTGGATCAATACCTGCGGCTGGAACGGCCCGCCGCATGCGGATCTGCACTGTTCGTATCCCTGAAAGGGCGCGCACGCGGCACGCGCATCACGCCCGCGGGATTGCGCTCTCTGTTTCGTTATCACCGTCTCATCAGTGGCATTCCCGGTGCTCATCCCCACCGTTTCCGGCACACGTTCGCCTCTGACATGGTTCATGCCGGAATCAGCCTGCCCGCTCTGATGAACCTGATGGGGCAACGCCAACATTTCCACCACGATGATCTACGTTCAGATCTCACCGCGGGACGTGGTGGAACAGTATGCGCGGGCCGTGGCCAAGCGACTCCTGCCGGTTCCCCCCGTCCAGTCATGAGACAGACGTTTCCTCCTCCACGTAACCCGATGGCGCCCCTTTTTCAAAGGGCTGCTGAATCTCTCACCACTTCGCTCACCGTACATTCGGCGCACTATTATCAGTGCACGGGGCGGCATTTTCTGAACTTTCTCGACGCCCGGCACCCCCGCGTGCGCGCGCTTGGGCAGTTCCGCCGCGACCCGCACATCCTCGACTGGCTTACACTGCTACGCTCGCGCCAGCCTGCTCTGGCCAAACTAACTTACTCCCACTATGTCATCCGGCTGCGCCGTATCCTTGAAGAACTGGCGTGGGCCGAAGGGATACCGCTCCTGACGCGCCTTGTCCGCGCTGACGACATCCCGCGCCCCGACGGATGTCTGCCGCGTCCTTTGAGCGCCGAGCAGGATCAATTGATTCAGCAGGCGCTGGTCCGGCGCGACGATTGGATCGGCAACGCCTTGCTGCTTCTCCGGCACACCGGTATGCGCATCGGCGAGTGTCTGGATTTGCCGCTGGACTGCTTGCGCGGTATCGGCCAGGATCAGTGGGCCGTTCATGTGCCCCTTGGCAAGTTGCGGACGGAGCGTCTCGTCCCCATCGATGCCTTCATCTGCCGGATCGTGCATCGTCTTCAACAGCTGCGCTGTCAGGATGCATGCGCCACTGATGGTTTTCTCCTTGCCCGCCCTCGCGGCCGCGCGAGGCTCGGCTCTGATTTGCGAATTGCATTGCATGAGATCGCAGCCGCGGCCGCTATCAGTACACGCATCGTCCCGCATCAGTTTCGGCACTCATTCGCTACCGAGATGCTCCGGGCGGGCGTGAGCCTGCCGGTTCTTATGAAACTTCTCGGCCATAAAACGCCGAAAATGACCTTGCGCTATCTCGAAGTCTCGCTGTCAGATGTAGAGCGCGAGTTTCAACTCGCACAGCTACATCTCCGACATCTCGCACCTGCGCCCAACACTCCTTCGCCCACTGCTGTCATCGCAAATCTGTCCGGTTTGCTGGATTCCCTCCAAGTCGCTCAACACGTGCTGGAAATGTTCCGCCGCACTCTTCCTGAGGGGAACCATCGCCGCCTTCTGGAGCGCCTCGCCAATCGACTCACCAAGATTGCCTCTGAAGCCCGAACCATCGATCATCAGTAGAAATCTCGGCAGAAATTGGCCGGTTAAGGACCCTTTGTGCGACATAGTGAACTTGCGGATAGGTCGCCTTCGGGACGTGTCCACACATGTGCACCACCTCGCTGCACCTCGCTGCAACTGGCCTGCCGCGAGGCCGCCGCCCGCTCCGGTCTCCGCAAAAAGATAACGGTGCACGGACTGCGCCACGCCTTCGCCACCCACTTACTGGAGAACGGCACCGAACTGCGCATCATTCAGGTG
>DASRLI010000376.1:0-12566 GCA_035648535.1 Occallatibacter sp.
CCTTGCGAATAGCGGCGAGAAGCGTCTCCAGTGCAAGTCCCTTGGCCAGGTATCATTCTTCATCGATTGCGATGGAACTTACGGAAGCATAGCCGCGGACGGGAACAAAAGAGAAAATGAGCTTGCCTTGCGCATTGGGCTTGAGTCCAGTGAATTGTCTCACGACACAGCCCGTCGATTGCGTCCCTGCCGGTATCTCGAAATTTTCAAAAAGCGTCGATCCGTTCAAATGGACGGTGAAGATATTACGGAGATTGTCGGTTGGTTGCGGAGTGATTATGTTTTCCGGGCAAAATCGCAATCTGGCGATATAGACTCCGTCTTCGGCAACTGGCAATTGATATATGAAGTTGCCGAATCGCTCATCCGTGAATCCACTCGAATCTGCAATTGCCGATTGGTTTGCAAGTTGGTGATGATGGACCCCGCCCCGAAAATACCGGTCTGAATTCCAGACAATTCCCGCACCATCCTTGTAATCGGTGGTCCCCGCATAGATCCGAATCGGAATTATCTTTTGCGATGGTTCGGGCAAGACTTCAATGGCATTGATGAAGGCGACATTGCGGCGCGAGATGAAATCCAGATGCAGGAAACCGTCGGCCGCCGGTCGAATATCTCTGAAGACCTTGACGTCCGCGGTGTTGGATCCGCCCGCATCCGCGATTACATCAAATTCGCTCAGGAGGGCCTTGCCGTTTGCCTTCACATCGAACAGCCTGCTGCCTTCGCCCCCTTCTTCCGGGTTGCCCTGTCCGAAGAAGGCATCGGCAAAATGAAGCTTCAGTTCATAAATCCCCTTCCGGAGCGGAATCGCATAGCTGAAACTTCCGCGGCGACGACGAAAATAGAGTGACGGAGTTGAGGTGAAATCGAAAGTTCTTGGCGAGATAGCCTCAGGATCGCCGCCCTGAAAGTAGCGGTCGCCCCACCAAATTTCTCCGCGCTCATCGGTCACTTCAGAGGACTTGCTTCCAGCCATGATTCGAACTGCGGATGAATCATTCGGGGTTGGGACCTGGAGCGTATTGGGCTCCAAAGCAGAGTTGGCTACCGCCCCAACTTGCAGCGCATTGGAAGCATTCATGCCGGGTTTTGCAAAGCGCCATACAGAGAGTGCGGCCAGAGTCAGGAAAGTAGCTACCGCGATGAGGACAAGCCAAAAGCGAGCCGTAGGCCATTGGACGGTTGTCTTCGCCTTCTCTGGGCAGTCGAGGACAGCCAAAACAGCAGGTTGAACTACAGGGACCGCCTCAAGACGAATCGTTTGCAGTGTGTGCCAGGGACCTTCCTTATCGGGAGCAGACACCTCGTCGGCGGGCAGGAGAATAAACTGAGGGACATAACCTCCGGCGGGCAGCACAATCTGAACTCGTTGCCGGGCGCCTTTTTGCTGGTAGTAGCGCGCAAGTTTGACGCGAAGGCGAAACGCCTCTACGCGAACGATCGAGTCAACGGCCGGGTCGAATTCCGGCGAGCGCCCGAACGCGTCGACAGCGATACTATATTCTTTAATATCAGCAGTTTGTCCGTTAAAATACCGTTCGCAGATATAGAGAAGCAGCCGCTTCATATTGGAGGAGCGGTTCAGCACAGTCGCTAGAACCGTCTGAAGCTCCAGCCGTTCTGCGTGGAAATCCTGCTTTGCCGGGACTTCCTTGATCGGGCTTTCATTCCGATTCATAATGCCCCTGCCGAATCAGCTTCGTAGCCAGAATATACAATCTCTGGAATTCGCGAAACAATAATCTTAAGATTATCATAATAAATGATTTACATCGGCAAGGCAGCAAGGGAACACGGACAACACGCGTCACTTGCTCAACGCATTGGAGAAGCTGTGCACGCTACTCCTCTCCACATTTTCGACACATCTGGCGTGTGAGTGATCGAAACGTAAAGAGTTTATTCATTGGTCGATTTGAACCACCCAGGTTTTTGTTAACGTAAATTCAACTCAATATTTATCACCAACTTAAGTTGTAACATCTTGAATTGTAACTTTCTGTAGCCTACCCTCCCGCAACGCCACCCGGTACTCTTCCCGCGACCTATTGAAGCGACTGTCTTTGAGATTGAAATTGGACTTTGCAAACAGCGAAGAAGCCTTCAGTAGGGAAAAGCCTGGTTCGAGGGGTCATGATCTAGCGCGCAGAAAATGCTCGCGGATCCAGGAGTTCGCCCTTGCCGATCACACGGATGGTGGCTTGTTGATTTCGTGGTCAGACTTTAGGCGAATATCTTGCGCGGGTTCGCCCTTTGAGTCTTGATGGACGTTCGCCCTCAAGCGCGGAACTTTCAGCGGCTAAAGGACGGAGATAGCTGCAAAGGCTTGATCTCTAAAGATGGCGAGATGGAGAAGGCGTTCTTTGGCATTGCGAGGATCTACAGGGAGGGCACCACCGGCAAGACAGACCATACACCAACTGGCAAGAGACCTGACAGGCCTCACGCCTTTTGGCTGAAAAGCGCGGCGGCAACAGGATCTTCAATTGTTGCCGCTTTCCAACCGAAACACTATCCGCTGTATGCGTGTCCCGGTACAACGGATTTCACAACACTTTCAGGAGACAAAATGACGCGACAATTTCTTACGCGATTGGCTGTGACGCTCATGGTTGTTATCGGCTTGAGCGCGTCACTGCATCCACAAACCTCACTAGGGCAGATCTCCGGCGTCGTGACCGACACAACCGGCGCCATCATTCCTGGGGCTGCAATCACCATCACAAATGGCGGGACGGGAGCCATCCGAACGGCAACCTCAGACGATAACGGATACTTTATCGCCACCAACTTGCCCATCGGCGACTACTCGGTGGCAGTCAAGAAGGAGGGCTATGGCCCAGCGAGACACACTGGTCTCTCCGTCATCGCGGATGCTCACCTTTCTGCAAACTTTCAATTACAGGTCGGCGCAGTCACTGAAGAGGTCACGGTGACCGCAATCGCTGGCGAAACATTGAATACCACCAGCGGCGAACTTGCCCACGTCATCGACACGAAGGAAGTCGAAGCGCTTCCGCTAAACGGGCGCAACTACACTCAGGTGCTTACGCTGATTCCTGGCGCGGTCGTAACAAATCCGGATATCTTCGCGGTTACCACCGGCCTGAACTCGACTAACCAGGTTGTCAACGGCAACCGGGCTGACTCCGCCAATCTGACCGTAGACGGCGCTTTCAACCAGGCTTCGGGTAGCAATGGGAGCCTGATCAACAACGTTAGCCCCGACTTTATCAAGGAAGTCAAGATCGAGACCTCCAACTTCTCTGCGGAATTCGGCAGAACCTCCGGGCCTGCGTTCAACATTGTCACCAAGGGCGGCACCAACCAGTTCCATGGGGGCGCGGTCGAGTACCTTCGCAATAATGACCTTGACGCCAGGCCGTACTTTAGCTCGATCAAGACGCAACTGGTTTACAACAATTTCGGCTACTTTGTCGGCGGCCCAATACTGAAGGACAAATTGTTCTTCTTCGTGGGCGAGGAATGGAAACGGCTTCGCCAGCAGCAGTCTCCCTCTGTGCAGACCACGCCAAGCTCCGCGCAACTTGCCGGAAATTTCGCCGGCGTGGCTCAACTCAATTTCCCTGGGACGACGAATCCTATTCCAAATAACAACATCGCGTCCATGATGACGACCGACGGCAAAGCCATTGCGAACGTCTTCACAACAATGAATAAGCTCGGTACGTATACCGATCAAACGGGCGCCACCAACAACCTGACCCTGATTCCTCTCAATCCGCTCAACTACCGCGAAGATATCGTCAGGATCGACTACGCCATCAACACCAAGCACAACCTCTTTGGGAGATGGATCAACGACTCGAACAGCCTGATCGATCCGTTCGGAACGTTCTCCAGCAGTAACCTGCCAACTACGCCGACTACCCGCAACCGTCCCGGCCAGAGCTACCTCGCATCCGAGAGCTGGACGATCCGGCCGACCATGATCAACCAGGCGACGGTGAACTTCAGTTTTGTCTCACAGAACATTCCTCCTTACGGCGTGAACTGGAAACGGTCAACTTACGGCTTCCAGTACAACAAGCTCTTCCCGGGCGCCGGGCCCTATCCGACCGGGATACCCTATGTGACGATTCAGAATTTCGCCTCCTTCCAGGGTCCGAACTTCGCGTTGCATTCGCCGACCACAGACATTCAGCTTGCAGATACCATCTCGATCATCAAGGGCAACCATCTATTCAAGTTCGGTGGAATCTACATTCGCAACCGTGTTGACCAGAATGGCCGGCCGCAATACGACGGTCAGATCAACTTCTCAACCAGCAGCAGCACAAACACAACCGGCAATGCACTGGCAGATGCTCTCTTGGGCAACTTCCAGGCCTACACGGAAGCGAGCGCCGATCCTACCGGCCACTTCCGCTTCGACCAGCCGGAGGCTTTCGTTCAGGACACCTGGAGAGCTACCCAGAAGGTCAGTCTCGAGTACGGCGTGCGTTGGCAGTTGATCTGCCCGCTCTATGCGCAGGGCAATAACATGTCAAATTTCGACCCCTCTGCCTATAGCGCATCCCAAGTCATTACGGTCCTGACCACCGGAAAGGTCGTTCCCGGCTCCGGCAACCCTTACAACGGCTTGGTTCGCGCGGGCGACGGCGTTCCCTCCGATCAGGCAATTCGCGTGCCCAACATAAACACTGCTGCCTTTCCGCAGATTCCGCTGGGTGCGCCGCGCGGTTTCTACGACATGAAGGGCGCCTTTGGCCCGCGCGTCGGGTTTGCCTACGCTCCCGATTCAAAGACTTCGGTCCGCGGCGGTTTCGGCATGTTTTACTACCGCGTGGAAGGAAACGTAACCTTTAGCCAGGTCAACGTACAGCCCTGGTTGCAGAGTGTCGAATTCGACAATGCAAATCTCGCAAACATCTCCGGCGGTACGCCCAACAACACCGCTTTGCAGGGAGGCATTTCAGCAATCGATCCAAAGCTGAAGACCTCATATGTTGAGGACTACAGCCTCGGCGTTCAGCGGGAATTGCCGTGGAGTATGCTCCTGGAGACTACCTACGTTGGCAATGCGGGACATCACCTGCTGCGCCAGCCGAATGTCAACGCGCCCACTCCCGCGCAAGTGGCAACGAATACCAGCTACAACACAAATTATTTCAACCAGTACCAGGGCTTCACTGGGATTTCCCAGAACCGAAGCGACTCTAACTCCAACTACAACGCCCTGCAGGTTTATCTCACCAAGCGCACAGGTGAGTTGACCTTTACCAGCGGTTACACATTTGGCAAAACCCTGGGCGATTCTTCGACGAACAATACGGGGCTGGAGTGGTGGCAGAACCGTGCATACAACTATGGTCCGCTGAGCATCGATCGCAGACATGCGTTCATCAACACGGTGACGTGGCAATTGCCTAACTTTGCGGGCAAGAACCTTCTGATTCGCGAGGCAATCGGCGGGGTGCAGTTGACCGGAGTTTACCGCTACCAGAGCGGACCGTATTACTCCATAACCGGAAGCGCTCCGACTCTTGGGACCCGCCGCGCAAATTACGTTGCCGGTTCGGCTTTCTACGCCAAGGGAAACCGCTTCGCGCTGGCCAGTCACCAGGCTCAATGGCTCAACCAGGCCGCGTGGACTGCGGCTCCTGGCAATGCCTTCGGAAACGCCGGCGTCGGACAGGTTGAGCTCCCCTCGCTCCAGCAGGTGGACCTAACCTTCACCAAGGCGTTCGTCATCACCGAGCGGGTCAACTTCAAGTTCCAGGCTGATGCTTTCAATGCCCTGAACCATTGCAACTACAGCTCGCTGGGCACGACCGCGACAAGCGGATCTTCGTTCGGTAGACTGAACGGAGCATATCCTAACAGGCAGCTACAGTTGGGTGCCAAGGTGACATTCTAGGCTCGAAACCACATAACGCGGCACTCCAACTTTACAACCGATTTCGTTGTAAAGTTGGAGTGCCGAAGTTTTGCCTGTAATTGATACGGTGGACAGTCTCTCCTGGCGGGCTTGATCAGAGGCGGTCGCTAACCTCTCGCTCCCACTAAACGGAGAATGTCCAGAATTGATAGAGTGCGCACTACAAAACTCTTAGTTGAGCTTGTGGGCTAACCTATACGCGTCCAGGAGAGTTGAAATGGAGTGGTATTCAAGAAGTCTTTGTGCATTTCGCAGTCTTAGCATTATTTGCCGGGTAATGATTCTCGGCGGTCTCTGCGCGGCCTCCGTCTTTGCGCAGCAGCCTTTGAAGACCCTTATCGTTGATGTCGACCATCGACCCGCGACAAGCCTGGATGGGGATTGGCACTACCTGGTGGACATGACTGGGAGAAGTCTATACAACCCCGATGGAACGGTGCGCGACAACGGCTACGGGCTTAATGAGCATCCCACACTAGTGGGCGAGCGCAGGGTACAGGAATACGATTTCGCCAACGCCCCCACCCTCAAAGTTCCCGGCGACTGGAATATGCAGGAGCCAATGCTATTTCGCTACGAAGGCATCCTCTGGTATGAGCGCGACTTTGACTACCAGCCTAAGCCGGATATGCGAACCTTCCTGCACATCGGTGCGGCCAACTATCGCTCATATGTCTGGGTCAATCAGAAGAGAATCTGCGACCACGAGGGCGGCTTCACGCCCTTCGATTGCGAGGTGACGGCCGTTCTGCATCCCGGCAACAACTTCGTCGTCATCGCGGTGGATTCGACTCGCCTCGTGGACGGAATTCCCGGTGTCAATACGGACTGGTACAACTACGGAGGGCTTACGCGCGACGTGTCGCTCGTGGATGTGCCCAAGGCATTTGTCGATGACTTCGATTTGCATATTAAATCCGAGACCATGGACAGCATTGACGGTTATGTCCACGTAGAGGACGCAACCGAAGGAACTCCGGTGACCATCCGCATTCCCGAGGCCGGGCTTGATGCCACCGTGAAAACCGACGCCAGCGGCCGTGCGGAGTTTCAAATTCCAGCAAAGAAACTGAGTCTTTGGTCGCCCGAAAGCCCGAAGCTCTATAAAGTCCAGATTGAGACTGGCCGGGACCGGCTCACCGATGACATGGGCTTCAGGGATATCCGCGTTGATGGTACGGAAATACTGCTGAACGGCAAGCCGGTCTTTCTGCGCGGTGCAAATGCTCACGCCGAGGCGCCCTACCGAACCGGGCGCGTTGACTCAGACAAGGATGTCGAAGCGATCTTCGGATTCCTCAAGGACCTCAACGCGAACTTCGTGCGCCTTTGCCACTATCCGCATGACGAGCGCATGGAGCGAATGGCGGACCGCAAAGGAATCATGGTCTGGTCCGAGATTCCGATCTGGCAACACATCTCTTATGACAAGCCAAGCGTGTACGCCAAGGCCGATGCAATGCTGCAGGAGATGATTCGACGCGACCGAAATAAAGCATCCGTAATTCTGTGGTCGGTGGCGAATGAGACGCCAGACAACCCCACGCGCACTCAGTTCCTCGAGAACCTTGTTACGGAAGCCCACAAACTCGACTCGACCCGCCTTGTGACAGCGGCCCTCCTTCAGCCACAGTCAGTGGGGGACACAAAGATCCTCACAGACCCGTTTGCCCAGGCACTGGATGTAGTCGGCGTCAACAACTATGTGGGGTGGTATACCTACACTCCTCCTCAAGCGGATAATATCAAGTTTCAACTTCCGCAAAAGCCCATCATCATCAGCGAGTTCGGAGCCGAGGCCAAGGCAGGAAACCACGGCCCCAAAGAGCAGCGCTGGACCGAAGAATTTCAGCTCGATTTCTATCGCCACAACTTCGTAATGCTTTCCAAGATTCCCCAGATACGCGGTTTCGCTCCATGGGTGCTCATGGACTTTCGTTCGCCCACACGGAATATTCCTCTGCTTCAGGACGGTTACAACCGCAAGGGGTTGATTTCGGAAGACGGCAAGAAGAAGCAGGCGTTCTCTTTCATCCAGAAGATCTACAAGGATGGCGCATACGGGAAGGCGGAGTAAATGAATCTTCGTCGGCGATTCTCCTGAGATTCAGTGAGTGTCTGATTTGTTCTTTGTAGTTTCGGTACACGGGCTGCTTCCCTGAGAGTGTCATAACCCATACCTTCAGAAACAGGCCTATGGGAATGCACCTACAGAAGAAAGTCGCTCGAACAATGCCTCATTCCTTGAGCGTTTTCGAGGACTAATCGTTGCAGTTATCCCGAAGCTGAGCTAAATGAGCACCTTGACCTGTCATCGTAAACCGAGAATCCCTCGTGGGCCGATCGGCGAACGCTGGCCGACTCCTCTAAGGAACCTTTGCACAAGTCTGCAACCGGCGTGATATTTGAATAAACTATAAGTATGAAGCGAATGGCGCGGATTCAGCAGACATTGGCATCGCAGGCGAGTTTTGAGAAGCATGGCCGCAAGAGCAAGCGGGAGCTTTTTCTTGACCAGATGGCGCAGGTGGTGCCGTGGACGGAGTTATTGGCGCTGGTGGAGCCTCACTATCCGAAAGCGGGCAACGGACGTCAGCCGGTTGGTATGTCGATCATGCTTCGGACCTACTTCTTGCAGCAGTGGTTCGGATTGTCTGACCCCGGCATGGAAGAAGCGTTCTATGAGTCGCCTGTGCTGCGCCGCTTCGCCGGAGTGGATCTGGGCGTGGCCGCAGCGCCGGACGAGACGACGATCCTTCGCTTCCGTCACCTGCTTGAGCAGCACGATCTGTGCGGCGAGATGCTGATGACGGTGAATCGCTATCTGGAAACGAAAGGCATTCGCATCACCACCGGCACCATCGTGGACGCGACGATTATCCATGCTCCCAGTTCGACGAAGAACTCCAGCGGCAAGCGCGACCCGGAGATGCATCAGTCCAGGAAGGGAAAGCAGTGGTACTTCGGCGCCAAGGCGCACATCGGCGTGGACAGCAAGGAGACGGTGGTGCATTCGGTTGCCACTTCAGCGGCCAGCGTGGCAGACAAGCACATGCTGCCCGACTTACTGCACGGCGACGAGCGCAAGGTATGGGGCGATGGCGGCTATCAGGGCCAGGGCGAGGCGATTCGCGCGGCCGCGCCGAAGGCTCAAGACATGACATGCCGGCGGACGAAATACAAGAACTATCTGGATGAAGAAGCCAAGGATGGCCTTATTGGAGGAACCGTCTTTGGATGGCTTTACAATCGCTTGGCGACATAATCCAAGCCCCGGATTTCTTCAGATTCAGCTTCCGGGTTGGCCGCGACTCATCCAGAATCTCTTGAGGCGAACCTGAAGCGCGTTCTTCAAGAATTCTTGCTTTGCCTTTGCTATCTTCCGCTACTTTGAGCCAATGCGGTCGATGCCATAGGCATCCAGCACATCCGGCAGGGTTACGACACCTTCTAGCTTGTGCAGATCCGCACGATGGATGACCGGCAAGACGTCGAGATGGTATTTACTCATGCGCTCGAGCGCCAGATGCAGGGCATGATCTGCGTGGACGTGCGGAACATGAAGGGTTTCCACCAGATTTGCCAATGGCTGCTCCTTTCGTCCATCGACAAGGGCGCACTCAAGGTCTTCCTTGTTCAGAATTCCGAGAAAGAACCCCTCGTCGGCGACGGGCCAGATGCGAAAGCTGCCTGAGCGGGTCTGCTCAACGGCTTCCTCAACACGCATCTGCGCGGAGAGCATCTGCGGAGACTTCCGCATGATCTTGGCCACTGTGCGTCCGCTGCTTTCATCGCGCGTGCTGTGGCTGGGCAAATGAATGCCATCTTGGTGGGCCAATGCCTCATAGATGGGCTGCTTCTGAAATCGGGAAGAAATGAAGAAGCTGGTCAGGTTTGCTATCATCAGCGGCACGATGACAGCGTAATCCCGCGTCATTTCAAAGATCATCAGGACAGATGTCATTGGGGCACGAACAATCCCCGCAAAGAGCGCACCCATGCCGACCAGCGCATAAGCGCCAGGGGTTGCGGTGTATCCAGGCAACAAGCTGTGGGCAAACGTACCGATGGCGCCACCGAGCATTGCGCCAAGAAAGAGGCTCGGGCCGAAGATGCCACCAGCGTTCCCGGAGGCATAACTGACAGTAACCCCAAAGAGCTTGAGAACCACGAGCAGCAACATCAACTTGAGCGCCATCGTTCCGTTCAAGGCGCTTCCGACATAGGTGTACCCGACACCCAGGACTTGGGGAACAAGCCAGCCCATTAGCCCAACCGTTACTCCGCCAGCTACGGGATGCCACCAGCGCGTGCTCTTGGGCAGTTTCAAAAAGAACTTGCGCATCTCCAGCAAGAGTCGGGTAAAGGCTACGGACAGAAAGCCACCAGCGATGCCCAGCAGAGCGTAGATGGCGAGTTCCAGCGGATGAACCAACGTGTATTGCGGCACTTGAAACAGAGGGTTATTGCCGAGCAGCAGGCGCAAGACCGCCCATGAGGTGGCAGAAGCAAGCACGACCGAACCCAGGATCGGCGCGTGCATATCGCCCATCACCTCTTCGAGGGAAAATAACACAGCCGCCATCGGCGTATTGAATGCAGCGGCAATAGCAGCAGCCGCTCCCACAGGAATGAGGGCTTTTACCTTCTCTGGACGCAATCCGAGCCAGCGGCCAAGAACGGAGCCGATTCCAGCACCCACCTGGACGGATGGTCCCTCGCGGCCGAGCGGAATCCCGCACGCCAGGGTTGTCGCTGTGCAGAAGAACTTGCCCAGTACGGTACGCAAGGAGATGAACCCATCCCGTGCGAAGAGGGCGGCCTTGGTCTGGGGCACGCCGCTGCCCCTGGCGTTGGGAAAATAACGATAGAGCAGGATGCCCATAGCCAGCGATCCTGCCACAGGCACGAGCACCCGCCTCCACGCGGCGCTGTCGACTGGATAGAGGCGCATTCCCAACCGCTCTGTGACCACGATAAATGCGACAACGGCGAGTCCGGTGAGTGCTCCAATCAATAGCGACAAAAGAAGAAATACCTGCTCCTCGCGCTGTTGAAGATGAACAATCAAACGCGACCTGAGAATCGTCCACCATTTCTCCTGCGGCTGGTTTTCGGCGGTGGAGGCAGATGCCATAAGAGCAGTTTACGCGAACGGCATTTCATGAACGAGAGAACAACAATCAGGCGTTATTGACGGTGCCGCCGCCGGTTCATTCTGGACCTTATTCCGGAATTAATGGCGACAATAGCCCTACAGAAGTGGCGCCGCTCCGGTCACGGCCTGTGACCCTATAACTTCTTTCGGAGGTATTCAAACACAACATACCCAATCAGGGCGAAAATCGCAGCTATAAGGAAGTTCATTACGGTAAAGATATCGTTCAACGCGAACGCCAGACTCTTCCCATGGCCATTGGTGACAGTAAACTCCCCCATCAAGAGATTGGAATAGAAGAGAAAGACGATGAACGCGACTTCAATTACTGCTCTCCAGAACTTGTTGAGCCGACGGTCTCTTCGGTCCCATGCATGGACGAATGATACCAACAACCGCACAATGCCTCATTGGAGGAATCTATTCGGCATCGGGAACTAGCGCCAGAGTGCGGACAAACCACGAATGACCCGGCCTGAGAACCCGGAAATGGCGTGCTCCACGGCCATCTTTGTGGCCAGCAGTTGCACGCCGGTTGAGTAGGTCGGGTAGGGATGGACGGTCGCGGCCAGGTCGGCCAGCTTTAGCTTATTGCGCATGGCGACTGCGATTTCGGTGATGGTTTCTCCCGCTCTTTCGCCCACGATGCTCGCGCCAAGAATGCGGCCATTGCTGCGTGCAACGATCTTGATGAGTCCAAGCCGGTCATCCTCGTTCACTGCACGGTCCACCTTGCTGATGTCGCATGACTTTATGAACAGATCATGACTCTTGAACATCGCTCGTGCCTTGCCTTCAGTCAGGCCGATCTGAGCAATTTCGGGAGAAGTGAATGTGATGTGGGGCATTGCCGCCGTTGTGCCCGCATTGTTTCCCGGCAGCAGCGCATTGCGAACCGCCTGAAATCCTTGCCACCCTGCTAGGTGCGAGAACTGCTGGCCGCCGATCACATCTCCCGCGGCGTAAATATGTCCGGCGGTCGTCTGGAGAAACTTGTTCACTTCGATGCCGTGCCCTGTGTAGCGCACATTTGCCGCTTCCAAGCCAAGGTTTCGAACCAAAGGTGCACGCCCGGTTGCAATGAATAGAAGGTCGCCGGTCGTCTTGCCCGCCAGCGTTTCGACAGTGATGGCATCGCCTTCACGAGACACGATCTTTGCTCTCGCTGCGATGCGCTCGATTCCCTCCTGCGCGAAGATGCGGCTCAACAACTCCTGAACCTCCGGCTCCTCGCATGGCAAAAGCTGCTCGGCGATGATGGTCACACGTGAACCGAGCCTTCGGTATGCCTGCGCGATTTCACACCCGATGGGACCGCCTCCAACAACGAGCAAGTGTTGCGGTAGGCGGTCATTCTCAAAGATCTGTTGGTATGTCAGGTATGGAACATTCGCGAGCCCGGTGATTGCGGGTGTGCGTGGCTCAGCGCCGCTATTGATCAGTATCTTCTTCGCGCGAATCCGCTCGGTTCCCACTTCAAGCGTATGCGGATCGAGAAAC
>DASRLI010000377.1:0-4160 GCA_035648535.1 Occallatibacter sp.
ATAGTAACCCGGAAAGAGATGACCATCGCAGGAATCAAGCCGCTTGCCGGAGCGGTTTCAGGCTGTTTGCGGTCTCTCCGTCCGATCGACGAGCGCAACCAGCGGATTCAGGGGTTGAAGGAGAAGAGCTGCGGGGCGGTACTTTGCCGCGCCACAACCAAACACCCGCCGCGGGGCGTCAGACCTCAATGTGCTTCTCCCCGAGCCCATTCGCGAGTTCTTGCGGTGCCGAATACTGCATCCGCTGCTGCGCCTGCTTCGCGGCGGTGTGACACCCCGCCGTCTGGCGTGGAGCCTGGCATTGGGAATTGTCGTCGGAATCAATCCGTCGGTGGGGCTCACCACGCTCGTCGTGGTCATGCTCGCATGGACGTTGGGCCTCAATCAGGTCGCGTCGCAGATCGGCCTCCACGCGGTAGCGCCGCTCCACCTCGTTTTATTTGTTCCGTTCATTGAGTTGGGCGTGCATCTCTTTCACACGCGCCGCCTTCCGCTGAGCCGGCGGCAGCTTGAGCATCTGGGCCACCATCCCTTGCGCCTGGTCCGCGAGATCTGGCAGTGGGAGTGGCATGCGCTGATTGTGTGGGGCGTCGTGGCTGCGGTTGCGATGCCGCTGCTCGCTTTGTATATTCGCCGCGCCCTGGTGATGCTGATGCGGCGGCATCCGACGCTGGTGCGTTCGCGGCCGGCGCTGCACTAAGAGGCATGGGGGGTGGCCCCCCTCCCCGGGGGTACTTTATGGTTCAAAATCCAGATAGGACAGGGCTTAGGCTTTTTGGGGTATACCCCCTGGCTGAGTCCCTCCAGCAAAATGCGAAAGCCCAGCGGCTCGCTCACCGCAGAGGAACATGCTCGGGCATGACAACGTAACCGGTGACGTCATAGCGCACACGCATCTGTTCCAGCGAGCGCTCCAACAACTCCCGTATGGCCGGCGAACCCAGATGCTGCTGTCTACGGTAGCAACTGAAGGTCACGAAGTGGAGGTGGCCGGTCTGTTGATAGCGGACTAAATTGAATGGCATAGCGGCATCCTAAACCGTGCCCACGTCTCAGAAGCGAGACATGCGGGACCCCGTTCCGGGGGAGTTCGGATTTGGGCCACCCGCTCTTGTCTTACACACGGGAACACGGGAGCGGTTAAGCCATTGGAGGTATATACTCGATTTGCCTTTCCTTCGCTTGCGAGTCATGGCTGGCTGAACGGAACCAGCGTCCGTATCCACCATGGGTCGGCTTGATGCGGGTCGATCGCGGCGGAAAGCTATTTCGAAACACGTTGACACCTTGAGGGATATTCCGGTGAGCCGAGTCGAAAGTGTTTCTAACCTGTCGTTGGCGAACGCGAAGAAGGCCAAGCAGGACGAGTTCTACACCCAGTACGTCGATATCCAGAAAGAGGTCGAGGCGTACCTGGAGTTCGACCCCGACACCTTCCGAGGCAAGCTCGTCTACTGCAACTGCGATGACCCATTCGAGAGCAACTTCTTCAAGTACTTCGCCGCCAACTTTAACAAGCTCGGCCTCAAGAAGCTCATCACCACAAGTTACGACGGCTCGCCTATCGCCGGTCAGGGCACCTTATTCCCCGAATACAACGAGGGGAATGGCAAGCGCCGGAAGCCCAAGGCGCTCGCCGTCGCCCTCGACCATGTGAAAGATGAGGACGGAGATGGCGCGGCGAACATAGACGACGTGAAGCTTTTCCTCAAACGGAATAAGGCCGCCAGAATAGCCTTGAAAGCAGATGAGAAGTACCCCGGGGGCGATTTCCGCAGCATTGAGTGCATCGCACTTCTGAATAAGGCGGACATCGTCGTGACCAACCCGCCCTTTTCCCTCTTCCGCGATTACGTCGCCCAGCTCGTGAAGTACGAGAAGCGGTTCCTAATCATCGGGAACAAGAATGCGATCACCCTCAAGGAGATCTTTCCGCTCATCAAGGACAACAAAATGTGGATGGGCGTCACCCCAATGGGGGCTGACATGCTCTTCGACGTCCCAGATAACGTAGCAAGGGCCATGGTCGAGTCCGGCAAGAAGGGCAGCAACTACAGGATCATCAACGGCAAGGTAATGGGCCGGTCTACCTCGGCTTGGTTCACCAACTTGGACCATGGCCGGCGCCACCAGGGACTTCCCCTCATGACGATGGCGGACAACTTGAAATTCAGCAAGAACCTGAGGGGCAATGCCGCTTACCACCGGTACGCCAACTACGACGCGATTGAGGTCGCTACCTACAAGGAAATACCCAGCGACTACGACGGCGCCATGGGCGTTCCCATCACCTTCCTCGATAAGTACAACCCTGACCAGTTCGAGATTCTGGGATCAAGCATGACCCTCGGCGTCCCGATGTCACAGGTCGCAGAGAGGGGAACCTTCCTGCAAGGCGGCCCGCGTTTCTACATTGACAATGATGATGGAAGCTATCGCCGAATGTATGACAGAATTGTTATCCGCCGCCGTGCCCGGTCCGCAAGAGGGACGAAAAAATGAAGACTGCGCTGAGAATCGACATCACCGTCGCCGATATCTGCGACGGGTTTGTGTACAACCAATTGGAGGGCAAAGGGCTGTTCGGGCTGGGCGGAAAGCTCACCATTCAGCCGGAGTACCAGCGCAACTACATCTACGCCGAGGGCGGTGGTGCGAAAGAGGCGGCAGTCATCGAGTCGTTGCTCAAAGGGTATCCCCTCGGGCTGATCTATTTCGACAAAGTTGGCCAAGACACGTTTCAGGTTTTGGACGGCCAGCAGCGGATCACCAGTATCGGGAGGTTCATTACAAGCAAGTTCCCAATCATGGAGAACGGCAACCCGAAGTACTTCGACAGCATGCCCGCTGACCAACAAGTTAAGATCCGGGAGTCGAAATTGCTGATCTACGAGTGCGAGGGGACCGAGACCGAGATTAAGCAGTGGTTCCAGACGATCAATATCGCAGGTGTTCCTCTCAAACCCCAAGAGCTCTTGAATGCAATCTACTCCGGACCGTTCGTGACGCTCGCGAAGACCGAGTTCAGCTATAGCCAGAATTCGAACATCCAGAAATGGAGCGCGTACATCAAGGGCAGCGCAAATCGGCAGGACTTCTTGGAGCGGGCGCTGGACTGGGTGAGCAAGGGTGACATTGGCGGCTACATGAGCCAGCACCGCAACGATAACAATATCAATACGTTGAGTACCCACTTCAAAAGCGTGATTGACTGGGTTTCAACAGTCTTCAAAGATATCAAAAAGGAGATGCAGGGTCTGGAATGGGGTAAGTTCTACGAGCAATATCATTCCCTGCCGTACGATCCAGAAAAGGTGTCTGCCGACGTGAGGCGGCTATACGGCGACCTTTACGTCAAGCAAAAACGCGGGATATTCGAATTCATCCTCGGCGGCGAGCAGGATTTGAAGCTGTTGGATGTGCGCGTGTTCGACGATGTCACTAAGCACTCGGTGTACGAAAAGCAAACCAGCGCGGCAGAGTCGAAGAGCAAATCCAACTGCCCGCTCTGCGCGATGGGGCACGACGCGAACAAGAGCAGAATCTATAAGCTCAACGAAATGGACGCGGATCACGTTTCCGCATGGAGTAAGGGTGGCGGAAGCTCGGCCGACAACTGCGAGATGCTCTGCGTCAACCACAATCGGGCCAAAGGCAATCGATGATGTGGCGCGTGCCACAGCCTAGCGCGTAGGCCAAGAGAGGGAAAGCCAAATCCGGCTTATCGGTGCGCGCCCAGCCAACAATGCCGAACGAGAAGCTTATGAAGAACTCAAACGCCGCTCTTGAACTCGACACCGTCGAGGCCGACCCGCTCGAACCGCGCCCGCTCGACCTCTCGAAGGCCGTTCGGGGCAAATACTACGACCGCATGCAGGAGGGCACCAACATCATCCTTCTCGCGCCCGACCTCATGGACACGTTTCCCGACTCCGAGTCGGTCAACGAAGCCCTGCGCAGCCTGAAGGCCATCGCCGCTCGCACCGCCCGCCACGCGTAAATCCGCGGAGTCGGCGCTTGACAGGGCGGGTACAATTAATGGAGCAGCAGATTCAGCCCGGCCAGTCGCCGGGCTTTTGGATTTAAGCGGTGAGGGTGGAAATGGAGGTACGGAGCTAAGTCATCTCGATAAGGCACTTTGCATCCTTTTAGGGGGGAGG
>DASRLI010000378.1:0-8384 GCA_035648535.1 Occallatibacter sp.
ACCCTAAATTGAAGCGCTCCATCTTCGGCTTGCAGTTCAGGCCGCGGGTGGGGCGCTTTGCTTCTGAGGGCGACATTTCAGTTCGCGGGGAATTCGATCAGGAGGGAGGCGGGGGTTTTAACCCCCGCACAAATCCCACACAAATGCCACGGGCTTTAGTCCCGGAGGAATGCTTTTCGGACCTTCGCTCCGTTTCGCCTGTCTTCCCGCACACCACCCAGCCCCTGCGGAAGCCCTGCCAAATACTCGAAGGTCCTATGGATCGCGCTCGTTGAGCAAAAAAGTGCTCCCGGACTTTAAGTTCGGGAGCACTTTCCTGCAAAACAATCGTTCAGCTCACAAGGTCAGAGAGCGGCGGGAACTTGTAACGCGCCTTCGCAATTGGCGTGCCAAGAACCTCAATGCGGCTCAGGTCGCGGCTGCCCACGCCGAGATGTTCGGCAAGGCGCAACGTACTGTCGCAAGTCTCGAACGGAGGAGTGCCGCGGTCGGCCATCGGATCGAATCCCATCACGGCCGTGGCAACTGAATCGGTCGAAACGCAGTTCATTCCCGCAATCAGCAAGCCAGGATGAATCGGCTTGTGTATCCAGCTCTTGTTCTGATTGGGAAGCTCACCACCCGTCATGCTGTAGATGCCGTCGATCACCGCGAGATGGATCGGGCGTGCCGAAACCAGATCGGCCGTGATTCTTGGCACTCGATAACCTGGGTCTTTCGAGTTCGTCGTGTCCACCAGCGGGGGTGCGCTTTTCGGGGGTACGCGTGAACCCGAGTGCATGGGCCCGCGGAAACCATTCGGGACGATGCTAGGCTCGTCCACTGGTGCGTTTTCGCTGTAGATGGTGCAGGGCGTGATACCGAAGCAGTTCTTCATGCTCAGCGTGACGCCCGCGGTGCGATGCTCCTTGAGCTTGGCTAGCGAGACAAAGACATCGGTATCCATGTAGGAGTGATTCAGATCGTAGCCGGCATACATCAGCCCACCGCCTGGCACCATGAAACGCGAATAGGTTTTGCCGCTTCCTAGGAAGTTTGTGTTCTCAAACTCCACCCGCGTAGCCGCGCTGGCGAAGTCTTTTGGCTGCCAGCCGGCGGCCATCATAAAGTCCTCCAGCGGCTTTGTGCCCCACGGCGCACTTTCAAGGATGCGAACGCGCGTAGCACCGGCTTTGCCCAGCAGAGAAACCAGCGCGCCGATCACCTGCGGGTGAACCCAGTGCGTCATCTCGTTCGGCATGTCGTTCAGCTTGTCCTTGGGCACGCTGGTCATGTTCAGCTTGATGGCGACAGTCTTTCCACCGACCAGCTTTTGCAGCCCGCCAAGCTGGTCGAACATGGTGGAAAGTACATCCACCACCTGGCGGTTATATTCCGGGCAAATTCCGATGGCCACTGGGCTTGCCGGAGCGCGCTCGGCTGAGAGCAACGATGGTTTCGCAATGTACGCGCCGGCAGCCATTCCCATGGCGCCAAGAAAATCTCTACGGGAGCAACTTATCTTCATGGTTAGGCCCACCTCTCAGGTTTGACTGGACAGCAGAAGGGAAGCGCCGAGGCCCGCATCCAGCTTCGGTCTTCGGGACTTGGCCAATTGTACTCCGGAACGTGGAAAGCAGGGAACATCGAATAGTCGACAAGGACCAAGGACGATCTCTCTGCCCTTGAATGCCTTCACGTTAGAGCTGTCATCTTAAGCATCGCGTAGCGGAGTCGAAAGACCTGCGGTTGCTTTTCAATCCGTCCCAACCAGAGGAGCTGGGTGCCCCATCCTTCCGCAGTTTCACCGCGGAAGGGTGGGAGGCCACTGACCTCAATCATTCGTTTTTCGTTCCCAGGCCATCCTCACACCATCATTTCGGACCCACCTGAAAACTGAGAACTGATAGCTGAAAGCTGGCAACGCTCAGAACCCCAGCGTAATCCCCGATTCCCCGATGATCGTGAAGATCCCCAGCAGGTTCGTGATTCCCAGTAGCTGCCGAACGCGCTTGCCCAGGTTGACCAGTTCCAGGCTGCAACCATTCGACTTGGCTGAAACCACCAGGCGCACCAGCGTGCCCAGGCCCATACTGTCCATGTGGATCAGGTCGGGCAGGTCGAGCACGATTCGCTTGTGCTCCGGCATCAACTTGCGGAAGCGGGCGTAGAAATTACCGCTAACTTCCGCAATCAATTTGCCATGGCATCGCACCAGGGCAACATCGCCCTTGCGTTCAATTTCCAGAGAGAGGGTACACACGACTGCCGGGTCAGACATGGGACCTGCCTTGTCGATTTAGAATGTACGGCAGAAAACAGGAAACGGGGAAACTGCTTATTCATCTATATCAGGTGCGCAAGCGAATGCACACCTGAAAAGTAAGCTGGTCCGGTACTTTGTGGGTAAACCCATGCCCCTTGCAAGACAGCACCGGATGATTTTCGAATCTCAAAATGTAATGGAGGATTTCCTTGTCTGAAGCAGTCAGGCGGAGTGAGCGGCTGGACCCCAAAGTGCGCATCTTGCTTGAGATCAACGACGCGCTGGCGCTGCCGCCGATTGAAAGCCTGAGCGTTTCCGAGGCTCGCCGCATCCGCGCGGAAGGATTCAAAAAGCAGGGCGGCCCGCCTGCTGTGCTGGGGCGCGTAGAAGAGTTGCTCATCCCAGGGCCGGGCGGTCCAATTCCGGCGCGCGTTTACGCGAACCAACTGGGCGGATTGCGCACCGGGCTGGTGTACTTTCACGGCGGCGGCTACGTCATCGGCGATCTGGACACGCACGACTCACTCTGCCGCGCGCTCGCAAAGGACTCGGATGCGGTGGTCATTGCGGTGGGTTACCGACTGGCTCCGGAAAACAAGTTTCCAGCTGCGGTTGAAGACGCGCATGCGGCCACAGTTTGGATTGCGGAGAATGCTCAGAAGCTTGGCATCGACGCCAGGAAGATCGCCGTGGGCGGCGACAGCGCCGGGGGCACCCTGGCAACGGTCGTGGCCATGCGCTGCCGCGATGCGGGCGGACCCGCGTTGGCAGCGCAGATTCTGTTGTACCCCATCGCCGACCTCAGTACCTTTGACACTGCTTCGTATCTGGAGTTCGCCGAAGATTACAGCCTCAGGCGCTCTGCAATGCAATGGTTCGCCGGTCATTATCTGGGCACCGCCGATGATGCGCGCAATCCAGAAGCCTCGCCGTTGCTGGCCAGGGACCTGGGCGGTCTGCCGCTGGCGCTGGTCGTCACGGCAGAGTTTGATCCCTTGCGCGACGAGGGCGAAGCCTATGCAGAGCGGCTCAGGCAAGCTGGGACAGAGGTAACCGCGATTCGGTATCCGGGAATGATTCACGGCTTCGCTGCGATGCTCGGCATTTTGGAACGAGGCCGAACGGCAATAAGAGAATCAGCGGAATTCGTTCGCAACCTGCGAGTTTGAGGTGAAGGTTCTACCCGAACTGAATTTTGTGAACAGCAAACCGAAATCAACCGCCGCCCGCCAACCCCTTAACCCGCTAACCTGCCCGGTGCCCCAGATCTCGCATTTGAGACCTGGGATGCAGGATGTTCGCACGACAAAGGGGCGACCACCACGCCTTCTTATGACAAACCGACGTACGAACCTCCTTCTCCCCCATTTGCAGAAAATTGCGCCCCCTTCCGTTACGCTTGAAACATACCTGACGAAATAAAACATGAGCAGTACGGAAGGTCGTGAGCACCTTCCGCATCTTAATCGGCCCATCTCCGCGGCACGTGTACGCAGAGGAGAAGAAAGGCACCGCTATTTTTTAGTGCATTCATGCTGGAAGCAACGATCGTAACTTCCGGCAATCCGTTATCAGGCAATCCCGCAAGGGCTTGCCCGAGGCTTCCCCTCCGCGGGCGCAAATCACCGTGGAGCAGTGGCCGCGAATGGCGGAGTAATGGGCAATTCAAAGCAGAACCAGACGAAACGCAAAAAAACGAGCAGCAAAACCCGCGACGGTGGAGAGCAACTGCGAACTGCCGTCGAAAAACTCGTAGCCGAACAAAGCGAGAAAATCGCCCAGGCGCTGGTCGACAAAACCATCAAGGGAAATATGACCGGCGCCCGGCTGCTGGTCGACCTCTCCGGAGCCAATAGTCCGCAAACCAAGCCGCCGAAGAAGCGGCGCGGGCCGACCACGGCACAACGTTTGGCGATGGACAAGCCATGGGAAGGACCGGAGGATGGCGAAGAGGACCTGAGTCCCCAAGCCCACGAAACGGCTGCCTGATTCAACCCACATGAAAACCGCAGGCGTCCACTATCAGCGCGTAATGTAGTCGCACGGAGGGCAACTCACGCGCAATCGCAAGGGCGGCCTCGACCAACGAGGCCGCCCGCTGACTTGCTGACTTGCTGATTCGCTAACCCGCCGACTCGCCGATCTCCTTGTTCCCTTGTCCCCTCGTTCCCTTGTTCCCTGTCTTCCTCCCCGTATACCTCTTCCTCCACAATTCCTGTTCCACAAGTTCCATCGCCCGATCCTCCAGCGAGCGGTGCCACGGCGCCAACCCGTATACCAGATCGCATTCCAGCGCCCGCGCCATCCTTCCAAGCTGTTCCAGGCTGATCGTCCGTCTCTGTTCCGACCGCTCCGTCTGAAACACCATCTTTGTCGTAAACTTCATCGCCTCCGCAATTCGGTCCGCCGGAATCCCTGCCGCCAGCCGCATCGCCCTCAGCCATCCCTCCGGCGGCCGCGGATCCCTCCTCGCCCTTCTGTATGCCCGCAGTTGCCGTTCCAACTCCAGCCGAGCCCTCTCCCGCAATATCTTCACTCTCGTTCCCATCCCTTTCGCGAGCGCACCCCTACTGTCACGAAAAGCGTAGAAAAACACGCCAATTTCGCCGTATTTCGCCCTAATATGCCTTGAATATGTCCATTTTTACCCATAACCGGGTAATTCTCTGCAACCCTTTGTCTCTTTTCGACACCTTCCCGGCAGCCAGACCAAAGACTTAGGTGGCCTGAAAGGTTAAGTGCTCAAAGAAGTGCAACCCTATAAGCGAACATTTGCCCTGAAAGGCAACCTTATAAGCAAACCTTTAGCGCTTGCGACGCACCACGCAAGCGAACGTTTAAGGCCCTGTTTTCTACAGCCTGTAACCTGAATTAAATATTCCCGCAACCAGATTTAAACATTCGATTGCTACGGTAAGCCATCGGTCCTGATTCAGCGCGAGCCGCTTCTCCCCAGAGGTTCGTCAAGGTCTCGTAAGAAACCCAGCTCATTCCACCTTCGGAGGTTTACCGTGACACGCTCTTTCCCCAACCAGCAGATGCGCCTCATTGCATTAGCCTTATCCGCCGTTGTTCTCTGTTTCTCTTCAACGCTGCACGCCCAGTCAGCGGCCTCGATCGAAGGCACAATCGTCGATGCGCAAGGTAAGGCGGTCGCGAACGCCCAGGTCAGCATAAAAAACGAAGCCACCGGCGCAGTTGCCATTATCAAAACCAACGACAATGGCACTTACACCACCAACACTCTCCCGGCCGGTAAGTACACCGTAGAAGTTACCGCCGCAGGCTTCGCCACTAACTCAAAGACCGGTGTCGAAGTTATAGATGGACAAACTCAACAAGTCGGCATGACGCTCGGAATCAACACACTAACCACGCAAGTTACAGTCAACGCAGGCATCGATTCCATCGCCGCGGAAACCGCGCCCAGCGGCGGCTTTGTTGAGGAGCGATCCGCGCAGTCGCTCATCTCAAACACTTATGTAGAGAACTTCACCTCTCCTGTCGCCGACTACGGCGAAATTGTCCAGATCGTTCCCGGCACGTTTACAACCAGCAGCGACGGCGTCGGACTCGGGCAGAGCAAGACTTACTTTCGCGGCTTCCCCGACGGCGATTACGACATCGACTTTGACGGCATTCCGTTTTACGATACGAACTCGCCATCGCATCACTCCTGGGCCTTCTTCCCGTCACAGTGGATTGGCGGCGTTGATTTCGACCGCAGCCCCGGATCAGCCTCCACCATTGGGCCTACGCCGTTTGGCGGCTCTATTCACTTACTCTCCAAGCCGCTCGGAAATGTAATGGACGGCCGCGGCACATTCTCTTACGGAACCTGGAATACGAAACTCTACGACGGCGCTTTCAGCACGGGCAGCTTCGGATTGTTCGGAGGACCGGCGAATTCGAATCTCTTTGTCGATGTGCATCACATGACCTCAGACGGCTACCAGACCTTCAACTTCAACACGCGGGACGCAGGCTCACTGCTTTACCAGTACACCTTCTCGCCTAAGACAGTACTTACGGGCTTCGCCGGGGTTGTTCACCTCAAAGCCAACACTTACGGCCTGAACCCGACGCGTTGCCAGACGCTGGGGGCCGGCACGTGGGGTTGCACTGGCGCTAACTCGGCATTTGTTGGAGCGGGAATCAACTTCATGATGACTAATAACTCCGACCCTGTGAACTGGCTTGATTATCAATACAACAGTTACAACGTTCCGACGGACTTTGAGTATGTGGGACTGAAAACAGAATTCGGCCATGGCTGGTACATGGAAGTGAAGCCATACACGTACAACTACGACAATGCTGAACTGTTTACGAACGCCACACCGATTACCGAGGCCATCACGGTAAACGGCTCGAAGACTTACAACGGAGTCACCATCGCACCGTGCAATATTCCGGTCGTCAAGAAGGGCGTATCGGCCATCCCTTGCGCTGTCGATAAATACAACAGCTACCGCAAGTTCGGCGAGACGTCCGTACTGACGCAGACCTCGAGCTTCGGAATCTTCCGCGGTGGCATGTGGTATGAGTGGGCGCGCACCGACCGCCACCAGTACCCCAGCGATCCTTTGAACGGCTGGGCCGATCAGCCTCTGCCGAACTTTGCAGAACAGTTCTGGACCAACTCCTTTCAGCCATATGCCGAATATGAGTTCCACGCGACGTCAAAGCTGAATATCACGGCGGGAACGAAGTTCGCAGCCTACACGTTCGATATTCTGCATCATGCCGACAATGGCAAGACGGTAGGCAACCTTTGCCCAATCGGACAAACCTCGGGATGCCCGACCACAGTTACCGATACGGGCACTTTTACAACATGGCTGCCTTCGATCGATGCCAATTATCGCATCAGGCCGAATTGGTCGGTGTATGCGCAGGCCTCAACGGGCAGCATTGTGCCTCCGAGCAACGTCTACGACTATAACCACACTCCTTCAGCGTCTGTTCCTAAGCCTGGACTCCTTACCCCGCCCAAGCAGCAGAAATCCACTACTTACCAAGGTGGCACGGTGCTGAAGTTACAGAGGGCAACGCTGGATGCGGATTACTATCACATCCGATTCCAGAATAGCTACTCGGGCGTGGTCGATCCCACAACCAGCGAAACGGTCTACTACCTGCAACCAAGTTCCATCAGCCAGGGTTTTGAGGCGGAGAGTAATATCGTTATTCTTCGCGGGCTCAATGCCTACCTGAATGCGACCAAGGGCACTGCGTATTACTCCGGTTCTCTAAATGCAGGCACCGCAGCCAGTCCTTATACCCAACATGCTCCCTCCGGTCTGTGGGTGGCACAGACTCCCTCGGATACCGAGGCCGTGGGAGTTACTTACCGGGGCAGGGGCCTTGACCTTGGTTTCTTCAACAAGCGGATCGGCTCGCAGAGGTTCGACAATGGGGCCTATCATAATCAGGCCATTGTGGACCCATTCAATACCACCAATGCCTACATCAATTACACGGTACGCGGCCATTCGATCTTCGATCAGACCAAGATCCGCCTGATCTCAAACAACCTGCTCAACCAGCACAACCTGCAATCGGTCGGGTTGACGGCAGCTCCACTGACGCAATTGATTCCAGGCACAACTTACACCGATCTCTTCAACACGACAGGGCCAACGCCGCTGGCGGGAAGCGATACGCCGAGCTTCATGGCGGGACGTAGCTTTTCGATCTCCGTTACCTTCGGCATCGCGCCAAAGGAACGTAAGTAAGTCAACAACGAGTGCTTATAACTGCGGGCGCGCCTGTTGAGACAATCCACGGGCGTGGCCGAATGTTTATCTAGCGTGCCAGAAATGATTCGTTGCCGAGAATGCGATAGAGAGTCGATCGGCTGATCGAGAGTTGACGGGCAGCCCGAAGCTTGTTACCACGGTTAAGATCGAGCACATGCTGGACATGATGGCGAATGACGGCATCGAGTGAGAGGCCTTCAGGATGGGCGGCGGGTAACTGGTTCGGTTGTGTCTCCGCTTCGGAGGACAAAGCAAGATTGCCGGCCAGGATGACGCCGTTGTCGGCTTCAAGCAAAGCGGTTTCAAGCACGCTGGCCAGTTCGCGCACATTGCCCGGCCAGTTGTGCTGAAGCAGGCGGGCAAGCGCGCCAGGGCCA
>DASRLI010000379.1:0-12466 GCA_035648535.1 Occallatibacter sp.
GGCGCGATGAAACCTTCAAGTCCACGCAAGGCTGGATTGATGCCGTGGGACTCAATCCGACAGCTGAGGAGCGGCACAAGTTCTATTACCAGAATGCTCACGACCTCTTCTTCCAAAAGCGCACGGCGGCCCATCAGATCGACACCAAGTGGCAACGCATGGATATGAAATCGAATGCGCCCGTTTGGCTCTTCCAGTTGCAGGGAGTCGAATCGCACCGTGGGATCGACTTGCCGGAAGATGCCCATCGCAAGATCATGCTCAGTTATCTCGCCGCAGGCGGCGATGCGAAGGCCGGCAGCTATCGTGATTTCGTTACGAAGATGCTCATAAACACGGCAAACAATTTATAGGCGCAATTCAATTGCCTTAAAAGAAATCGAGGATCGTTTTTCTCATGATGAATCGTCGCGAACTACTGAAAGCTGGAGTAGGTGCTATGCCCCTGCTTGCTGGAGCAGCAGGCCTGAGCGAAGCAGCCCATGCCTATGGAGTGACTGGTGAAGGCCTGCCGCTGCCCTCTGCGAATGCGTCGCTGCCATGGCAACGCCAAATCCGCCGTGCCGGCCAGTTGAATATGACTGAGCATGACCCGGTCTCCCTGGATGTGGAAGCGTGGGCAGATTACTGGGCGAACCTGAAGGTCGGTATGACGTATATCAGCGTTACCGGGATCATGGCTTACTACCAGACCAAGGTGCCTTTTCATAAGAAGGGGAAATTCCTGGGGAATCGCGACTTTTTTGGCGATTGCCGCGAGGCTGCACGGAAGCGCGGCCTGCGCGTCATTGCGCGCCTGAGTCCCGACCTGAACTGGGGCGATGCAGTCGAGGCGCATCCGGAGTGGTTTGAACGCGACAAGCAGGGCAACGTGATTCCCGACAAGGACGATCCGCGCCTTTTTCGCACCTGCATGTTTTCCAGTTACATGACGGACTATATTCCGGCGATCATCACGGAAGTAACTTCTCTTTACGACGTCGATGCTGTCTTTACCAATGGCTGGCCGCCCCTGGGGATTCTCCCGGTATGTTATTGCGCTGCGTGCAGGCAGTTACCACCGCCAGGGACGCCGGCGTTCTGGGCAAAACTGAATGATCGCGTTGAGTATCTCTGGAAGTCCTACGACTCTCTCGTCAAGAAGAAGAATGCTTCGTGCTTCTATTTCGCGAATTTGGGCGGAGGCGCACGCTCCAGCGTCAACCTCGTCAGGCTGGGGAAGCTTTGCGAGTGGTTCCAGGGCGATAACCAGGGACGCGGGGGAGAAGACTCACCGATCTGGCTATGCACGTTGCAAGGACGTGTTTGCCAGGCGATCCAGGACGGAAAGGCAGCAACCAATGTCACCGGCGCATGGTCGACTGGTCCAATTCGCTGGCGGAATGTCGGCAAGTCGTCCCATGAGGCGGAGATGTGGCTTAGCGAGACCAGCGCCAGCGGCATGATCCCGTACTGGCATCTGATTGGTGGCGAGAAGGGTATGGGCGAGGACCGCCGCACGCTGGAGACGCCCAAGAAGTATTTTGCCTGGACGGCCAAACACGATCCGCACTTCGTGAACAAACGCACTGTTGCGAATGTTGGTGTGGTGATCGGGCAGAGCACGCACCTTTTCTATAAGACTCAGCCGGACGCAACGATGCAGCAGTTTCTGAATGGCATGTATTACACGCTCCTTGAAGGTCGTTTCATGTTCGATTTTGTTCATGAAGACAGAATGGAGCTAGAGCGGCTGAGCAAATACTCCGCGCTGATATTGCCGAATGTCGCCATGCTGAGCGATGCACAATGCGAACAGCTCCGCGCGTATGTAAAGGCCGGTGGTTCGCTGCTGGCGACGTTTGAAACCAGCTTGTACGACGAAAACAACAAGATCCGGGATAACTTCGGCCTTGCCGACATCTTCGATATCAAGAAGACGGGCGAGGTGATCCCGACGAACGGCAACGCTTATTATGCTCGCATCGAGCGCAAGCATGAGATTGTTGAAGGTTTTGCCGACACGAATTGGCTGCCCGGCGCCGAGTACCGCGTGCCAATCGCGCCGGTCGACAATCCAGTTCTGACGGTGGTTCCGGGATTCCCGGCCTATCCGCCGGAGTTGGCCTACCCGCCGACGCCCAACACCAATATTCCAGCAGTCGTTGTGCGGGAAAAAGGTGCCAGCCGTCTGGCGTATATCTCCGGTGACATTGAACGCAGCATGTGGATCTCCGGTCACACTGATCTGAGCCAGCTCCTGCAGAACACCGTGAAGTGGATGTTGAAGAATGAGCAGCCCGTTACCATTCAAGGTCCGGGACTGATCGAGACCTTCGCCTACGAGACCGAGCCGGGCTTCGCGCTCCATGTGCTGAATTACACAAATCCAAACGTGCATCGGGGCACAATCCGCGAGTTCTACCCGATCGGGCCCCAGTTGGTGCGGTTTGAGATTCCGGCCGGAAGAACAGTTTCCCGCGTTCAATTACTGAAGGCAGAAGTGGACATTCCATTCAAGCGTGTGAAGGGCGGGATCGAATTCACGATTCCGAGCGTAACTGAATATGAAGTTGCGGCTATTTTTGTATAGCGTGTAACTCGAAGTTGAATGAGCGTGAAGATCTTCAAGGTTCGGAAGATCGAAGATGGAGTAGCGGTTCGTTCGTCGCTGAGCAGCAGAACATGGCTTCCGGATTGCCTCCGGGAGCCATGTTCTGTGCGTGTCGAGAACGCGGATGACGAATACGCTCCAGGGATTGCGAGGGTAAGAATGATCGACATGCGTCTGGCTCTTGCAGTACTCACCGCAGTGATAGCGATTCACTCGCAGCCAGTCCAGGCTCAGGAGTTGCCGGGTTCGGCCACACCGAATATTGAACGAATCGGAAGCCTTGAAGCACTGACTCTGCACAGAGTACGCACAGGGGATGGCAAGCGCCCCCAGTTCCTTTCCGTTACGCTGTTGCCCAACCGAGGCATGGATGTGTTTCAAATCGCCGCGGACATTCCGGGCCGCGGTGAGACGCAGCTGATTGCTTCGTCTTCTCTGGAAGAGGCGGCGCGACGCATGGACGATCCGAACGGTAATCCGTGGGGCTATGTTGGCTCCGGCATGGGCGGCGCCTTTCTTATCCCCTGGTCAAGTCGTATCAGCGGCGAGGCATCGCCAGAACACAGCACCATCTCGACCGTATGGCACGGTCAGAGGCTCACGCTGCACGCGAACTCAAACGGCAAGTATGCAATTCATGGTCTCCTCCACAAGACGCAGATGGAGGACCTGAGAACCACGACTACCTCCGACGGCCAGACCGTGTCGGGCGTTTTGCATGCGGGGGATTTCGGAGGACGGTGGATCTCCGCAACCGACTTGCGGTTCACGGTCAGCCTTGTTGCCGATGCGGTGGAAGTGAAGATTGAGGCTACCAACATTGGCGATAAAGCGGAACCCATGGGGATCGGCTGGCACCCGTATTTTGCCCTCCCCAGTCATGACCGCTCGCAGGCGCTGCTTCAAGTGGCCGCTGAGCGCTATGCAGAGACTGTACCCAGCGACGGACTAACGACCGGCGCGTTGATCCCCGTGACAAGTACTCAATTTGATTTCAGCAAACCCGAGGGAGCGCATCTGCCTGACGCTCCTGTCAACGTGAATTTCTCCACGTTGCACCGGAACGGATGCGTTGCACGCCTGAGCGATCCCGCGGCAGATTATGGCCTTTGTGTGCGGCTGCTGTCGCCTGCTATGCATACGGTTCAGGTCTACTCGCCCAAGGATGCAGGGTTCGTTGCCATTGAACCGCAGTTCAACTTTCCTGATCCGCTCGGACAAGAGTGGAAGAACATGAACACGGGTCTAGTGACGCTTGATCCCGGTGCAACTGCAGCGTGGCACGTCAGGCTCGAACTCTTTCGGCCCAAAACATCGCGGAAGTGATGTTTTTCGCACTGTGCCCCGCCACGGCTAAAATGCGGATGCAAAGCCGATCTGGCAGTGCCAAATCCCTTCAATTTGGTATACCATCCTCGTGCACGTCAAGAATCGCCGCATCCACCTTACGGGAGCCGGAGATGACCGGGAGAAATGCTCTCGGAGATTGATAGTTAGTTTGTTGCAGTTGATAATCTGGTGTTTGTGAAGGCAAACTGTCAGTCGTTCGATAAGAGGTGGGGCGGAAGTTCTCACCGCCTCCTACCTTTGCGCTGGCTACGGGAGAGTCTCATAAATGCTAATTTCCACTCGACATACCAGGCTCATTCAGCTTGCTGCAAAGATACTGATTGCCCTGCCAGCGACCTTGATGCTTGCGCTCGCTGCTCCTTCCGCTCGGAGCCCTGTCCCCATCGATTTCTCGTACGCAGGCTATGAAGCGGGTCGCCCTGTGCCTTGGGTAAAAGCCGTGTTGGCCGTGAAGCCGTCCGGTGGAGACGATACTGATTTATTGCAAGGCGCACTTGATCGAGTGGCGTCCATGCCGCTCGGGCTGGATGGATTTCGCGGAGCCTTGCTGCTCTCACCGGGCCGTTTCCACGTCAAGGGACAGCTTAGTCTGCGGGCGAGTGGTGTGTTGCTGCGTGGCTCAGGCGCTGGCGCATCGGGGACTGTCATTGTGGCGGAGGGGATCGATCGCAGACCATTGATTGTGGTGGGGGCGGTCAAGGACGTTGAGCTCGGCCCAGCTATACAGGTGCAGGAAGATGTGTCCACCGGCGGCCAGACGCTGCATCTTGCTTCGGTCGCTGACCTGAAAGCCGGTGACCAAGTCGTCGTGCGGCGGCCAAGCACGCAGGAATGGAACACCGCGATGAGCATGACCGGGCTGCCCGGCACCTTTGCCTCACAACGGTTGGACTGGAGACCGGGGTCGCATGACCTGGTCTGGGACCGTGTTCTCACCGCGGTCAATGCGCAGGCAAACACAGTGGAATTGGATGCGCCGATTACGACCGCCCTCGAACAAAAGTATGGTGGAGGAACACTGGCCCCAGTTGCCGGCGGTGTCGCACCCGAAAACATCGGCATCGAAGACCTCGTACTCGAAAGCAGCTATGACAAGACCCGGCCGAAAGACGAAGACCACTCCTGGATTGCGATTTTGATGGACCACGTGCAGGACGCTTGGGTGCGCGATGTGATTGCGCGGCACTTTGTCAGTTCGGCAGTGCGGGTGAATCTCCGCGGCCGCCGCATTACGGTGGAGAACTGCCGCAACGAAGCGCCAGTCTCGGAAGAGGGCGGCTACCGCAGGCAGTCCTTTCTTGTTGCAGGTCAACAGGTGCTGGTTTATCGATGCCACAGCGAAAACGGCATGAACGACTTTGCGAGTGGCATGCTTGCCGGCGGGCCGAATGTATTTCTCGATTGCGACGCAACTGGATCGCTCGAGGCGAGCGGCGCATTTGAGGGGTGGAGCTCCGGGGTGCTGTATGAGAACGTCCACGTACCGGACGCGCGCCTACAACTTATTCTTGATTTCTCTCGCGCGCAAGGCGCTGGCTGGAACGCGGCAAATTCTCTTATCTGGAATTCCACGGCGCGGAGTCTCGATGCCGCCGGCCCGCCGGGGGCACGGAACTTCGTTGTGAATTCACCGCAACCGTTGTATGAGACCGAGCTCACCGCGAGGACGGGACTCCACCTGACAGCTGCTGTACCGACGCATGCGGCCAACACTCAGGCGCTTCCGGAATTCGGGCCAAATGATGTGAGGCCAACGCCGGATGTGCAACCCGTGTTCCATCCCGTAGAGATCGTGAATGGGCGTTTTGTGCTGGACGGCAAAGCCCTGTGGGGATCTTCGCAGACTGAGGCATGGTGGCACGGCGACACGTCGATCTACTCGGCCGCTCTTTCCAGCGGGTCGAGCGTCTCACGCTTTATGCCCGGCGTCAGCGCTCCCGGCGAGACAGAAGATCTTGAAGAAATGGTTTCTCGCCTCCTGCATAGGGGCGCTATCGCTATCCAGATCAACCCAGGGCTTTGGTATGAACACCGCCGCGATTCTCATTCCATCGAGAGGCGATCCGACGGCGATGTGTGGGCTCCCTTCTATGAGGCGCCCTGGGCACGGAGCGGGAAGGGAATTGCCTGGGACGGGCTGAGCAAATTCGATGTGTCGCGATACAATCCCTGGTACTTTCAGCGGCAACGAGAATTCGCGCTCGATGCTAGCAAGGCCGGCCTGATCGTCTTCTACGACCTTTACAACACGCACAACGTGCTGGAAATCGGGCCTCATTGGATTGACTATCCATGGCGCCCAGCGAACAACGTAAATGACACGGGATTGCCGGAGCCGCCACCTTTCAAGCCATATGGCCGCAACGATGTCGGCAACGAATTCTACAGCATCGAATATGCGCCCCTGCGGGCCCTGCACCGCGCCTACATCCTGCACACGCTCGATGAACTCGGAGATATGCCCAATGTCATTTTCGGGCTCGCCTATCAATACGCCGGCCCCCTCTCCTTCGAACAGTTCTTTCAAGACACTGTGAGCGAGTGGGAGCAGAGTCACGGCAAACATATTCGTATAGCTCTAACGACGAGCAAGCAAACCACCGATGAGATTCTTGAAGATCCGATTCGGTCGAAGCAGATTGCAGTGGTCGATATGCGCTATTGGGAATATCGGCCCGACGGTACCCTCTTTGCGCCGAAGGCTGGCGAGAATCACGCATTCCGGGAGCTTATCGCGCGGGAATTTCCCGGTTACACAAATACGCCGCCGCCAACCACGCCGGCGCAGGTTTATCGGGAGGTGCGCGAATACCGCGACTGCTATCCGGACAAGGCTTTGATGCCGATGGAAGAGGGCGCGGGGCCGGTCCCGATCTTGATGGCCGGAGCTGCGTCTGAGTCAGGGCTAAAAACGCAGGCGCCTACACCGGCACCAACGGCACTTGAAAATGCGACAGGAATGTATCCGCAGCAAGTGCCAAGCCGGCAGGTTCCAGCTCCGTTGTCGAACGCTGACTCAATCATCGACCGCTTCGTGCACACTTACCTCGCAACGGAGCTAATGAAGATGTCTCCCAAGGATGGATGGGTGGCCACTCCGGAACACACTTGGGTGCTCGCAGGTGGCCTGACTGATCCGGTGCTTATCTATTCTTTGTCAGGTGCCGACATCACATTGGCGAGTCAATTGCCGGGGAAAGAATACAAGGCTATGTGGTTCGATCCACGCACTGGCAGTGCGCAGGATGTGCCCTCGATTTCAGAAACCGCGACGGCTGTACTGACAAAGCCAGATGCACGAGAATGGCTGTTGCTGCTGACGCCACAAGATCGCTGACCTGTTGTGCAGAATGGTGCGAACGGCCCTTTGAATTGGATCCCGGTGCGCATCGAATGATGAGTTTCTCACCATGACGGCGAACGATCCGGACAAAGCGAACGTAGTCAACGCCGCGCGCTGCGGTCGCTCCAGCCGCACCTTTCTGACCGAAGGGCGGTGGAACAAGTTGCTCACGCAATTGAAAGATTGTCCACTAGCCGGCGACCTAGCTTCCGCAACGCAATAACCAACGAGCTACAAAGAATGATTCGAATCCGGCAATCGATTTTTTCAAGGTCCGTACTGGCCAACTCGAATTTGAACATCCGATTTGTCTTATCAAGGTATGGGTCCGGTGCCCGCGAGGACGCCATCCAATCTATCCGTCGCCTTAAACCCGATCGGTTCAAGACAAGGCTATCGTTATCAACTACCCCGTAGTGATTTGGATCGACGTGTAAACAACTGTTTACACTGCCATGCACTGCGCTATACACCCCTCCCGCAACTGGTTGACTTATAAAGGTGAGTGGTTTTCTTCAAATGGCCATTCTATTGCTTTAAGTATGTTGGGCTCGGTACGACGTGTCGTTTACCAACACGAGTTTATTGGCAGGCAGGCGGGAAAGTAGAATCTACGATCCGTCTGACATGCTGGGAGGAATTATGGGAGACCCGACCATCGGGATCAGGACAAACGGCAGCGAGCATCCCGCTCATCCGGTCCGGCGTGTCTTTTCTCTTATTTCGCCTGTCCTGGCTGGGTTAGCACTGGCCGTTCCATTGGCTGCGATTTCAATGCATATCACCTTCAGCCCCCAGATTTATACTTTGCAGACCTTTCTTGGCGGAGCTGCCGCCGCAGTTCTCGTTCTTCGCTTACTGGTCCAGCGCGAGCGGCGCGTGGCGCTGCAACTTGTGATGAGCGAGATCGTTCGGGAAAACAGGTCCCCTGAGATAGCGGCCGAGCGAATTCTGGAGGCCCTTTGTGTATCGCAGGGTTGGGACGTAGCTCTGAGATGGGAAGTAAACGCCGAGGAAAACCGGCTGGAATTCTGTTCTGCCTGGAGTGCTCCGGGGCGTCACACAGAGACCCTGATTCAGGAGAGCGTGCGTCTCACGTTGAATAGTGGTGAGGAGATGCCCGGACGGGTCTGGCAGGACGGACAACCAATTTGGATCGCCAACCTTGCCTCTGAACCTTTCACGCCGCACAATGAGATCGCCATGAGCGAAGGTATGGTTTCGGGCTGTGCAGTTCCTGTGCGAGTGGGCAATACGGTGCTCGCAGTCCTCGAATTCTATTGCCATTTCTGCCTCCGCGAAAATCGCGAAGGTATGGCAGCCGTGGAAACGGTTGCCGCTTCGTTGGGGCAGATGCTGGCCCGCTCCTACGAACGCAGCCGTGCGGAAAAGCTCTATCGCCAACAGGAAATTCTGCTCGACTCGGTCGCTGATGGCATCTGTGGACTAGATCGTAATGGGCTGGTCAGCTTCGCTAATCCTGCCGCTGCCCGCATGCTTGGTGAAGAGGTCTCCAGCCTGATTGGCAAGCCAGTGCACGGACTGCTTCACGCCGTCGCACCGAACATCAGCCAGTGCTTCGAAGAGGATTGCGCTTTGCTGCGCGCCATCGAACAACAGCAGGAGACGCCGACATGCAGCGAGGACACCTTCTTTCGCGTCGACGGCAGTTCATTGCGGGTCGACTACACACTGACCCGCATCCTCGATCAAGGCCACCTTTCGGGATCAGTGCTGAGCTTTCGCGACATAAGCCAGCGCCATGCTCTTGATCGCCTCAAGAACGAATTTATTTCAACAGTAAGCCATGAGTTGCGTACTCCGCTCACCGCCATCCGCGGGGCTCTCGGCTTGCTATCGCTCGAAGGTCAGGTTCAAGTCAACGAAAAAACTACAAATCTGGTCCGCATCGCCGTCGCCAACTCCGATCGGCTGGTCCGCCTGATCAACGACATCCTCGACCTCGATCGCCTGGGGAGTGGACGTGGGCGCGTTGCTTTCCGACCGGTTCAATTGTGTCAGATCGTCCGTCAGGCCATCGATAACATGGCACCTGTCGCGGATGCTGCCCTCGTACAACTCATCCAAGACTACAATCAGGTGGAGGTCGTCGCCGACCCCGACCGGTTGCTCCAGGTCCTTACGAACCTCATCTCAAACGCCATCAAGTTCTCTCCGACAAACTCCGCAGTCTCCATCTTGACGCACACTGATATCAGAGGCGTCACTCTCTCCGTGATCGACAGCGGCCGTGGCATTCCCGCCGACAAACTCGAAGTCATCTTCGGTCGCTTTCAGCAGGTCGACGCTACTGATTCTCGCCAGAAAGGCGGAACCGGCCTTGGCCTGGCTATCTGCAGGGAAATCGTTCAGCAACATTCAGGTCGCATCTGGGCCGAGCGCAATCCCGACCGAGGGTCAACCTTCCGGGTTTTCCTCCCTTACAAGCCCATTCCCATCGAAACGCCAACTCCCCATTTTGGGCAGGAGACCTGCTGCGCCACTGTACTAGAGCGTTTCTAATTTAAGTAGTTACATTTATGCGACACTATTCCTGCCGGGAGGGAGGGGGGCAGGATGCAATCGTATTCGCAGGATTTGCGTGAGCGCGTATTGTAAGCACTGGATCGCGGCGAGAGGCCGAGTTCGATAGCGCGGCGTCTGGAAGTGAGCCGCGTCTGGGTCTATCAGGTTCGCGATCGCGCACAGAAGTTGGGCAAGCGGACCAGTTTTCAAATCGGCGGCCATCGCCGTTCACGCGTGGCAGAGATGGAATCCGTCTTGCGCGCCTGGATCGAAGCAGAGCCAGATCTGACGTTGTCGGAATTGTGCGCACGGTTAGCCAAGCAGGATGTTTTCATCGGTTGCACTGGAACCCTTTTTCCGTGTTTCAAAAGGGTCCAGAACTGGTTCCGTAAACCCAGACACATCAATCACTGGACTTGTCCAATCCTGCTGTTTCAAAAAGTAAGGGTTTTGCAACATTGCTACATTGATACTGAATTCGTCTTGGCCCACAGCTCAATGCTCTCAAAGTCCAACTTTCTGGTGGATGGAGTCTCCTGCGAACCATTCTTTGGTCAAATTCCCTGCTAGCAGGTGAAGAAACAGGGAAATTCACGAATTTGGCACCTAAATCCAATGCAAGGAGCCCTCTAAGTGGCTGAACAAAGCAATTTGTCCAGTCACTTGCGCGATTCAAGATGCAAACCGAACAGGGAATTGCCACCCACGTATCAAGGAAAAGTATTCCCCTGATACCGAACATCCGAAGCACCTCCGCTACGGGCACTCCAACCGCCAGCGTCTCACCATATCAACGATCGACCTATATTGAATGGCGGCGTCCTTATTCCCAAGACACTTCGCCTTTTCAGGTTCTATTCTTGCCGAAGACTGACCCTCCACTTAGTCCGGTTCTACCCGGGCACTCCGTGACCCAGTTCAGGATCAGCGCCATCTCAGTGGCGTCGGCGTCTCCTTTCTGAATTGCGCTGATGATCGCTTCGAGATCCCTCACGCTGAGCTATGATGTTGTTGGCATAGAGGGGCCAATAACGTTCCATCTGGGGCTTGATACCGCTATGCATCAACGAAAGCCTTGGCCCGGCGCTGGCCTCGGCAATCACCCGATGAAACTCCGTGTCGAGGTCAAATATGCTTTCGCCGTCAAGCTTGCGTGCGCGCAATCCGATGCAGCTTTGCGTTGGGGGCGCGCATTGTAGCGACAAGTTTATTCCGCTGGTCCTTCGGCAGAGCAACCGCCTGCCTGCGAAGCCCTCCAGATGACCCATGATCGAGTAGAGTTCGGACGCATCCTCTTTGCTCAAGGGAGCGACGATCATTCTGGATTTCGAGCTGATTCGCTGTTCGAGACGACGTAGCAATCGCGTTGGAGCCACTGCTGGACCCCGCGCACAGGAGTGCGGTTCGTTCCCAGCCTTTCTGTCAGCTTCCGACTCGGCGATCCATGAACCGGGCGAAAGCACGCCGTACACAGTCAGTTCACGTATCTGCTGAAAGGCCGCGTCCAGCGACGTACAAGGTTCTTCTGCTGAACGCTTTCTGCCTGTCTTGGGCTTCTTGCCGTCAATTTGCGAGGTCATCTCAGCGGTGCTCCGTGGATATGTGGCCGAGCGCACCGACCGCTGCCGTTATGCTTTGCGCGATCATATTCAATCTCGTACACTAACGTGGTCATCACTTAAGGGATTACAGATGAATTCTGGTAGGGTACGCGTGGTCGACTCGCACACTTGCGGAGAACCAACCAGAACTGTTATCGTCGGTGGGCCGGATTTGGGAAACGGCTCGCTGGCTGAACGTCTCGTTACGTTTGCTCAGGAGCATGATGCCTTTCGCAACGCCGTAGTCAATGAGCCACGGGGCTCCGAGGTCCTGGTTGGAGCGCTGCTTCAGGAACCTTGTGACCCGACATGTCTGACCGGCGTGATCTATTTCAATAACGTCGGAAATCTCCTGATGTGCGGACATGGCACGATTGGCGTCGTCACTACGCTGGCGTACCTTGGGCGCATCCGTCCCGGGCATCACAAGATCGAAACCCCGGTTGGAATCGTCTCAGGAGAGTTGCACGACGACGGGCGCGTCACCATCGAAAATGTCCCAAGCTATCGCAGTTCGAGGAACATCGCGATTGAGGTGCCCGGTTATGGTCCGGTCACAGGAGATGTTGCTTGGGGCGGGAACTGGTTTTTCCTGGTCAATAGCAATGACTTCACTTTGGTTCCTTCCGAGATTCCGAACCTGACCAGGTTCACTCTGGCCATCCGCAGAGCGCTCGCCACGCATGGCGTCACCGGCGATAACGGGGGAGAAATCGATCACGTGGAATTGTTCACCGAGTCGCTCACCCCCGGCATCCAAAGCAGGAACTTCGTGCTCTGTCCAGGCGGAGCGTACGACCGCTCGCCGTGTGGCACCGGCACCAGCGCGAAACTCGCTTGCCTCCACGCGGACGGAAAGCTCAAGCCAGGCGAAACCTGGCGCCAGGAGAGCATTATCGGCAGCGTGTTTGAAGGTAGTTTTCGGGTCCACGACGGCGCGGTGATTCCCAGTATTACAGGCAGAGCCTTCGTTAATGCGGAGTCCGACCTCATTTTCAATCCGGCAGATCCGTTTTGCATGGGAATCCCTGCATGACCACCGAAACCTTTGAT
>DASRLI010000380.1:0-2234 GCA_035648535.1 Occallatibacter sp.
TGTTCCATCTCCACATCCTTGACTTTTGCGTCCGATCAGCTTTTCAGCGAACTGAGATCATGTTTACGCGCTTTGCGGAAAGCAGGCTGCTCAATTCAGCACACTGCTCGCCGGCTCTCGGAAGTTCAGGCTTTCTCCAAACCCGCCCCTGCCAGATCGTCAGTTTTACTCCAATCGCGAAGGATAAAACGAATATGAGCAAAATTGACCATCGCAAGATGTCCTGTCGTCTCTATAGTGCTCGGAGGTGCTCCCACCAAATGCGGCGGCAGCGATGCCTGTTCACACGGCTCCATCCCCTTAAGGCAGCACCCCTTCTTCGCTGCCGCCGCCTATCTCCATCCAGCGCTCAACCGGCCGCGCGAAATCTCCGCTCAATGTTCAAAAAGGAACAGCCAGCGCAGACATTTTCAAGTACATTCAGGCGATGATGAGCAACATTCTTCGCCGTTTTTCTAAATTAGGCCCGAATGTGGGAAACCTGGCCGCGTCCGCTACCGGATGCTTCATCTTCACGCCTGGCTTCCGATTAGTGGCGATGAAAGAAGAAGGGTCGGAGACGCAGACGCCTACGCGCGCCGATGACGGGTCTCCAGGGCTATCGACGGGTATTGGCGCCGCAGTTTTCCTAATGGTCTTCATTACCAGTGAAGCACTGGCAACAATCGTGGCGCTTCGCCGCTAACCTACATGCGGACGATTTCGTCCGAGCCTACTGACGTTCGTCTCCTTGTTGTCAGGAGCTTGCAATGCCCGAACTGAAGAACTCCCTGAATTTGCACCCAAGCTTGCCGATGCGGCTTGAGGCGCGGCTTCCGTTACTTGAAAAAGTGGCATCCTTCTCTTTGCTGCCTTCGCCCGGCAGTTTGCGTCCGGTCCGGATAGCGGTTGTCGGAAACCACGTTCCCCGTCAGTGTGGAATCGCAACTTTCACGACCGATCTATGCGACGCGATCACTGCCGAATACGGAGCCTCCGGCTTGCGGGTAACGGCCGTCAACGACCCGCATTCTTCCTACGCTTACCCTGCCCGGGTGCGTAACGTGATCGCTGAAGGCGACATCTCCAGCTATCGGGCAGCCTCCAATTCTCTCAATGCCGGCAATGTCGATCTTGTGTGCTTGCAGCACGAATACGGGATCTTTGGCGGGAAGGCCGGCAGCCATGTCCTGGAGTTGCTGCAGCACCTCACCATGCCAGTGGTAACAACGCTTCACACCGTTCTCCGTCAGCCGGATCCCGACCAGAGAAGCGTCATGCAGCAGATTGCTGCGCGCTCCGAGCGTGTCATTGTGATGAGCGAATACTCTTCCACCGTTCTGCAGGACGTATTTGGAGTTTCAGCCGCAAAGATCGACCTGATTCCTCACGGCATCCCCGATCTGCCCTTTGTTGAGCCAGAAATTTACAAGGATGCGCTCGGGATCTCGAAAAAGCTCGTTCTGCTCACCTTCGGCTTGCTCTCTCCCAACAAGGGATTCGAGAACGTGATTCAGGCACTACCGAGCATTCTTGCCCGCCACAAGGACGCAGTCTACGTCATCGCGGGTGCGACTCATCCGCATGTCAGGGCACGCGAGGGCGATCGATACCGGGATCAGTTGCAGGCCATGGCCAGGGAACTCGGGGTTGAGCGTGAGGTGATCTTTCACAACCGCTTCGTCAGCCCTCAGGAAATGGCTTCGCTGGTCGGCTCGGCCGACATTTACATTACGCCGTACTGCCACGTGGCGCAGGCAGTATCTGGAACTTTGGCCTACGCCATGGGCGCCGGCAAGGCGATTATCTCCACTCCCTATTGGCATGCCGCCGAACTGCTCAGCGATGGACGAGGTACGCTAGTTCCCTTTGAGGCTCCGGCTGCCATCGCAGCTGCGGCAATTGAACTGCTCGACAACGACGCAGCACGCAATGCAATGCGCAAACGCGCGTACATCTACGCCCGCAAAATGGTCTGGAACCGCGTAGCGCAATCCTATATGCATTCCTTCACCCAGGCGCAGGTTCACAGCATGCAACCTGTGCACAAGGGGTTTCCCGCTCAATCGGTCGAGAAGATTGCGGTAAGCCGGCTCTTAACCATTTGAGTGTTGTGCCATAGGCGGACCGCTTACCTTTATCAAATCTAAAACTGAAACTCCCGGCGATGGAAAGCCGCGCCTTTGAGGTCCTGTGTTATTCAGCGTTCATTCGTTTTCTTGGTTCTTCCATCAACTTGGAAATCAGCACCAGCG
>DASRLI010000381.1:0-4592 GCA_035648535.1 Occallatibacter sp.
GGGTTCGTTGACCCGTTACTCCAAGTCGACGGCCATATACGCCGGCGAGAATCCAGAAACACACAAGATTCAGAACTCCATCCACATCCACATCACCCCTACAAACGCAGAACCATCCGCCACTCCCGAGTGGCTGGAAAAAATGATTGAGCGCCTCCCCGTTCACTTGTACCAATACCGCACTAAGAATCTCCGCTACGTACATCGCGCAAAGTGGGTTCCATCCGGCCTGTCTTCCGAGACGGCTGCCATCGCGACGGCACTGGGACGCTGCATCGTGGACGCACCCGAGCTCCTCCAGAAGATGGTGGCACTCCTGAAAGCCCAAGACCAGCAGCACCTCTCTGAGATGTCGAACAGTACCGAGGCCATCGTATTGGAAGCGACCCGGGCGCTCAGCCGTGACGGTCGGGAGCACGCATACGCCAAGGAAATCGCGGCCGAGGCCAACCGTTTGCTGGAGGCTCGCGGTGAAACGGTGCGGCTGAGTCCCGAAATGGCGGGCCACCAGCTGAAGGGGCTCGGTCTGCGCACTCACCGGCTATCACAAACTGGCAATGGTCTGACGTTCGATAAGGCCACCCTCGCCCGAATTGAGAAGCTTACCGCCGTGTACATGATGGAGGATGCGCCAGCGGAGACCGAGAACCTCCATGGCTCGCAAACTACAGAGAATAATTAGGTTGAGGAGGTTATGGAGGTTATGGAGGTTTTTTGAACCCAAAAATCAGCGCTGCGGGCTGAAGTTGATAGCCAATTTAGTTGGTCATCAGCTTCAGCCTTATGCGCATACCCACCACTTTCACTTTATGAGGTCACAACTTTCGCCTTATGGGGTCGAACTTTCACCTTATGGGTAAACCCACAATAGCCCGCGAAATTACGTGCCAATTGCTTAGCTGCACCCACTAGTCGAACCGCAGCTCATGCAGCGATAGCAACTGCCGTTGCGGACCATGATGGCGCCACAGGTTGAGCAGCTCGGTGCGTCGCCCATCTCATACATCTCGCGCATCGCATCGGCTGCATGGTAAATCCCGCGGTCTTTCATGTTGGGCATCTGCGCTGAACCGCTCTGCGCAGTCCAAGCCTGTGCCTCTGGCGCAATGCCGCCACCCGCCACGGGGCCACTGCCGTGGCCGCTCACCTGGTTCAGCCGCTTCGCCACTTCCTCTGCCAGCTTGGCCAGTTGGTTCTGCGATCCAAACTCATTCTGCTCCGCATCGGTCTCGGAAAGAATCGTCGGCGAGGCCGGCAGTTGCGGCGCCTGCGGAGCCAACCCCGCGAACAGCGTCAACTGCTCACCGGAAAGAAAGCGCAGATTGAGCCAGCGGAAGATATAGTCCATCAAGCTCTTGGCGTAGCCAATTTGTTCGTTGCCCGTCCAACCCGAGGGCTCAAAGCGGGTGTGCGCAAACTTCTCGCACAAAACTTTGAGCGGAACCCCATGTTGCAGGGCAAGCGAAATCGAAGTGGCAAAAGCATCCATCAGCCCGGAGACAGTCGAGCCCTCCTTGGCCATCTTGATGAAGATTTCTCCGGGCTGGCCGCTCGGATAGAGGCCCACAGTGATGTAGCCCTCATGGCCGGCGATGGAGAACTTGTGCGTGATTGAGGCACGCTCGTCCTGCAAACGGTGGCGCACGGCACGGGGTGGACCATTGGTATCCTGGACTTCCTTGACTGGTTCGGTCGTCGTGCTGACCGGAGGCACTGTAGTCAGTACCGCTATCGCGGCTGTCTTGGCATAGTCATCCAACGTCTTCTCGAAGGCCGCAGCGGCTTCAAGCATCTGCCTGGCGTTCACTTCCAGCTTGGCACCGTTTCCGGCCTCTAGCGCCTTCAGGTCAGCCTCGACTGCCGGCTGCGAAGCAGCCAGTTGGGCCAGTACGCGGCTACCCACAACGTCCAGCGTCGAAGGCTCTTTCTTGGCATCCATGCTGGTATTCAGCGGCTGCGTTCCCTTCGAGCCGTCGCGATAGATTGCCACGGCCTTGATGCCCTGACGCCAGCTCTCCGCATAGGCTTCGGCAACGTCGTCCACGCTCGCCTCATGAGGCAGATTCACAGTCTTCGAGATGGCTCCGGAAAGGAACGGCTGCGCCGCTGCCATCATCTTGATGTGCCCCATGTATTGAATCGAACGCGTGCCCTTGGCCGGCTTGAAGCTGCAATCGAACACCGCCAGATGCTCCGGCTTGATGCCCGGCGCGCCTTCAATGGTGCCCGTCGCGTCGATGTAGCTGACGATCGCGTTCACTTCTTCATCGTCATAGCCCAGCTTGAACAGAGCCGCCGGCACCGTGTTATTCACGATCTTGATCATGCCGCCGCCCACCAGCTTCTTGTACTTCACAAGAGCCAGGTCGGGCTCAATGCCCGTTGTGTCGCAATCCATCATGAAGCCGATCGTCCCAGTGGGCGCCAGCACCGTAGTCTGCGAGTTGCGATAGCCATACTTCTCGCCGTACATCAGCGCCATGTCCCAGCTCTCGCGGCTGGCATCGATCAGCGCATCGAGCTGCGGTACATTGAAGGGCTCTCCGCTCTGGCGCGACTTGCCGATGTTGTTCACCTCGGCGCGATGCATCCGAATCACATCAAGGAACGGCTCGCGATTCACATAGAAGCCCGGGCAGGCACCGCCCTGGCGCTCGACAGAAGTAGTCAGCGCGGTTGCCGAGGCCAGCGGCGGGCAGTTGGCGGCAATCACCGCCGACTGCAGATAAGCCTGGCCGCACATGATGGCCGTCAGGCTCGCCGCCAGGTCACGTCCGGCAGCCGAATCGTAAGGCAGTCCGAAAGCCATCAGCAGCGCTCCCAGGTTGGCATAGCCCAGTCCGAGCGGACGGTAATCGTGTGAGTTCCGTGAGATCGCCTCGGTCGGATAGCCGGAGTTATCCACCAGTATCTCCATCGCCGTAACCATCGTCGAGATGGCGTGCCGGTAGGCCTCGATCTCGAAGACTCCTGCTGCGTTCACGAACTTCAGCAAATTGAAGCTGGCCAGATTGCAGGCCGAGTTGTCCAGGAACATGTATTCCGAGCACGGATTCGACGCATTGATCCGCGCCGTGTTCTTGCTCGTGTGCCAGCGGTTGATCGTCGTATCGAATTGCATGCCGGGATCGCCGCAAAGCCAGGTGGCCTCGGCAATCTTCTTCATGATGTCGCGCGCCTTGTAGGTCGCGACCGGCTCGTGTCCGTTCACCGTATAGGTGGTGAACTCGCCGTCGTTCTCGTAGGCACGCATGAACTCGTCACTGACCCGCACCGAGTTGTTCGCATTCTGGAAGAAAATTGACGAATAAGCCTCTGAATCCGGGCCCGAGCCGTCGTAGCCGGCCTTGATTAGCGTAAAGGCCTTGGCCTCTTCCTTTGCCTTGCAATCGATAAAGTCCATGATGTCCGGATGGTCCACGTTCAGAATCACCATCTTGGCCGCACGGCGCGTCTTTCCGCCCGACTTGATGACCCCGGCAAACGCATCAAATCCGCGCATGAAACTCAGGGGACCCGATGCCTGCCCGCCGCCCGACAATTGCTCCATCGACCCTCGGATCGACGACAGGTTCGTTCCCGTCCCCGAGCCCCACTTGAACAGCATTCCTTCGGTCTTGGCCAAAGTCAGAATCGAGTCGAGCGAGTCGTCTACCGCGTTGATGAAGCACGCCGAGCATTGCGGATTACGATAGCCGGTCGCCGAGTACTTCGCCGCACCCGTCGACGGGTCCCAGTGCCAGTTCTGCCCATCGGACTCCGGCTCCAGCCGGTCGCAGCCTACGTTAAACCACACCGGCGAGTTGAACGCCGCCTTCTGCGTCAGCAGCATGTGTACCAGTTCATCGTGGAACACACGTGCATCTTCGACAGAGGCAAAGTAACCGCTGGCCAGGCCCCAGTCCCGCACCGTCTCCACCACCCGTCCCACCAGCTGCCGTACCCCGGTCTCCCGCTCCGGCGTGCCCATCTGCCCGTGCAGGTACTTGGAGGCCACAATATTCGTTGCCGTCATAGACCAGTCGGCCGGCACTTCAACGTCCTTCTGTTCGAAGATCGTGTTGCCCTTGGCGTCGGTAATAGACGCGGTTCGCCGCTCCCATTGCACCTCGTCATATGGCGACACGCCATCCTTAGAAAAACGGCGGACAAAAGTCAGCCCCTTCTGTGTGTAAGGGGTCTGGAGGGCGGTTGCGGACGTCTGTAGATAAGCCTCGTTCATGGGGATCCTCTCGACTGGCAAAATTGGTGAAACTACCCCTCAAACCAGACGTTATAAAGCCTGGAAGTGGGCCCTGGTACTACTTCTCAAACAAACGGGAAACGGGGGATTTGGAATGTACCGTGAACTCTCGTCTCTCAGCGGCTTCTCTGCGGGTTGTCGCGTCGAAGTATCGTTACAATCTTTTTACGGCCGCAGATGAAAAAATACCGCTGTCTGTGGTACGTGTCAACAAGAAACCACTATATCTTGTATTTTCTTTGCATTTCCCGCACCAGCCTGCTAAATACAGCCAGTTGCCTGTGGAAAGCTCAAAAGAACATTGCGCCACGCGGACTTCAGCCCAAAATCCCACCCCCATGTTTGATGC
>DASRLI010000382.1:0-5750 GCA_035648535.1 Occallatibacter sp.
CTTCCGACTCCGGAAGAACCTCGCAACACGAGTTTGAACTGGAATCTCCATTTTGAAAACAGATTCGCGGGAATCTTACGCCCGTTGGCTCAAATTGCAAGACCAACGAGGCAGTTTCAAGGGGAAAGCGGGGCGATTCGCTGCCGCCCTTGCCTCGCCCGCCTCATCGAGGGCCCTCCAAGTCAATTTTGCCGATACCTATCCGTCCGCCTTTGCGCTTGGTGATTCGGATTCCGGTAGGTCTGTCGCCAATTGGGAAATTATGAGTCAGTTAATAACGATGCCGTTAATAACCAAATCATTATTTCCGCATAGCCGTTCAACCGCCCGGATGGAAGACTTTTTGGTGACTCACCGCATCACCATCCCCCCGCTTCAGGCTGCGGAAGACAATCGTCGAAACAATGGTCAATGCCCCGAGCGCCACGAGTGCTTTGTGAATACCGTGAATCATCTCGGTTGCACCGAGTTGGCCATTACCAGGAACGAAAAACGCTGTCGCCAATCCCGCGGTCGCGACGCCGAAGCTGATCGACATCTGTTGCATGGTGCTCGCGATGGAACTGGCGGCGCTGGTCTCTTGGTCCGTGGTGTCGGCATAGACCAGCGTATTCATGCTTGTGTACTGCAAGGACGTAAAGGCCCCATAAAAGAATGCCTGCAGCACAATGATCCACACCGGAGTATGAAGACTTATTGTCGCGAACAGCAGAAGGAGTAGACCGAGGATGATTGTGTTGGAGATGAGCGTCCAACGATAGCCAATGGCTGACAAGATGCGGGGCATGACCATCTTCATGCTCATGGCGGCTAGGGCCTGCGGCATGATGAGGAGACCCGACTGCACCGGAGTGAAGCCGAGACCTACCTGATACAGCAAGGGTAAGAGAAACGGCACCCCTCCGATACCCAAGCGAGTAAAGAAACTCCCGTTGACCGCCGCGCGGAAGGTACGAATCTTGAATAGGCTAAGTTGGAGCAACGGGAAAGCGAGAGATTTCGCGTGCTGCCAATAACCTGCGAGCAATGCGAGAGAAAGCACTAGTAATCCAGAGATCTCGCGCACGCTAAGGGTGTGCTCCCCGAAGACTTCCAGCACGTAGGACAGCAGGGCGATTCCGGACCCAAAGAGGATCAATCCTACCATGTCCAACGGGTGTGTCTCTTCCCGGTAATCGGGCAGGTGCAGATACACGAGAATCAAGCCGATCAGACCAATGGGGATGTTGAGAAAGAAGATCACCCGCCAGTGAAGATAGCCAACAATCAGACCGCCCGCGATAGGTCCAAGCATAGGAGCAATCAGGGCCGGTATCGAAACGAAGCTCATGGTACGGAGAAGATCGGATTTCGCAAACGTCCGCACCAGAGTGAGCCGGCCTACGGGCACCATCATGGAGCCACCGCAGCCTTGCAGGATGCGGCAGGCAACGAGTGCATGGATGTTGCTCGATATGCCGCATAAGAAAGAACCCAAAGTAAAAAGTCCGATTGCAGCGGCGAACACACGTCGAGTTCCGAATCTGTCCGCGACCCAACCACTGATAGGGATGAACACAGCAAGACTCAACGTATAGCTGGCCAGCACGGCCTTCATGCTGAGAGGGCCAACGTGGAGAGCTTTCGAGATCGCTGGCACAGCCGTATTGAGGATGGTGGTATCGAGCGACTCCATGAAGAACGCAACCGCGACAAGCCACGGCAGTAGCCGTCTACTGGCGGCGGAGGGAGCTCCTGAAACCGTTATTGCATTCGAGGGACCGGTTAGACCCATAGAACAATAAGAACACGTGCCCGCTTAAACTATGGGTCATCAGAGACCTCTAATACAGCAGTATTCCGGAAGTAGCCCCATTTTCGGCCTTCCCAGAGTTAGGGAATGTTTGGCGATCACACGATCAGAACGACCCCTCGCTGCGCACGGAGTTCTGCTTTGGCTCTCGAAAGGCAGTGTACGCAATTGCGCATCCTGTTCGTTATAGCTCTCGCTGTGTTTATGACTCCTGCAATGCTTTCCGGTGCGCAACGCTGAAGGGAGATTCATGGGAGGGCGATCTCATACAGCGGCGACGGATTCCTGGAAATTTCCCTTGTCAGAAGTGAGCGTCCATCCTTCACCCTCACAAGCGCGAGAAATGATTAGGCCAATTCCCTTCCCTTACTCGTCGACTCACGAATTCTACGGCCACAACCGGCACCAACTCGATGGGGGTTGTGACCTCTGCCGTGACAGCAAGGCGGAAAATCGTAACTCATTGAAACCAGGCGCGACAGATGGCTCCCTCTTCAGTTCCTGACCGTTGCCCAAATCTGGGCGGTTCACCGGGCCTGGACGGTTGCGCTCGCAATGACGCAATCCTCGGTGAAGATCTCGTCGATGCTATATTTCTGCCATAGCGCGATGTACAAGATGGATCGAGATCGCACCTTCGCCAACGGCTGACGCAACCCGCTTCACGTTTCCGGAGCGGATGTCGCCAACTGCGTAAACTGCTGGCAAGCTCGTCTCAAGCATCTGCGGCGTTCCCCTCCGTTCAGGCTGCTTTGCCGTTTTGAACAGAAAGCTCAAGTCTCGCCCTGTTAAGTTTCTCAACGATCATGATTCTTTGCACGTGCATTCATGCAGCGACCAGGAATTCGAAATTGGGAATCCCGGATTTGCCTATTCTTGCATCGTGTGAGTCCAACCTCTAACTCTCTATGCATCGGAGACTTCACGATGGTCATTCATCTTCGCGGTATCATCTTTGCAACCTTGCCGCTGGTCTGCTTCATTCCGCCCCCTGTCTCGACGGCACAAGGGCATGAAGCCACCATCTCAGCGGTTCCAGGCACGCTGGTCCGCTGGGCGTCTCCGGGCGCGACGCGATGCAGCATGAGAGGGCGCTCCTGGGCCGCGCTGGAGGGTACCTGCTACTATCCGATCGACCTGCTGGATAAGCCAGGACCTATCGCCATCGCGATCTGGGGCAAGAGGCCAAAGGAGTTCGCCCGCATCTCTGTGGAAGCGAACGACTACGGGTCCGAGGAGATTACCCTTCCCGACATTCCCCAAGCCAACCCCTCGCGGGAGGACCTGAATGTTCAGTCTCATGACATCCTTTACACATTGTCCCGGGACTTGACACCTGAAGCGTGACGCGGGTGACCAGGTGCTGCTGGGAAAGATATGGAGGACGAAAGAAGGAGCGGCGCAGTTTTCACGCCCCTTACACAAAAGGTAATTTGGCCCGCGAGCCTGACTTGACGGTGGACAACCGCCTTGCGGGGCCCCCTGCGAGACCGGAATGCTGTGGCGGATTGTGATGGTGTCGTCTCCTATCAGGACATCCTTCACCACGAGCCGTACTATTCGCTGGCGCTCAATGATGCTTAGCGTATCAGCAGCGCCGTGTAGTCGGGCAAGGAACGCCGTGAGGGTCTCTGCCAGGCGCAGGAAGACTGCCCGTTCGTTGGCCTGGTCAGCAATTGCCTGCAACTCAGTACGGAGTGCCTGTTCACGCTGGCGTAATGCCGGCATCCGCTCGCGTAACTCCTCGATTGACATGAGTGCCTCCTGGTAGGCACTGAGAAGCCGCTCGATGCCCTTGCCCACATGCGCTAATTCTCTTTGCAGACTCTGCTCACGCTTCTTTGCTGGATCAGACGAACGAGCAGCTGCGAGGCGACGGTCAAGTTCTTGCTGTATCAGTGAGGGGTCTTCCAGTAGCCGCATCACCTCGGTCCAGACGATTTGATCGAGCAGATCCTGGCGAACAAAGCGGCCGTTATCACAAACAGGACCGCCGAGTTTTCGCCAGCTATCCGAGCCAATGCATTTGTAGTAGTGGATCTTGCGTGCGGTGGTGTAGGTGGATGTGCGCGAGAAGGCGTAGCCGCACTTCTGACAGCTAACCATCCCCTGCACGATACTCGGCTCGATGGTGCGGCGGCGCGATCGAATTTTGTTCTCTTGCAGGAGTTCCTGTGCACGGGCGAAGCTTTCCTCGCTTACCAGCGCTGGCACGGGGATTTCAATCCACTCTTCGCGTGGGCGCTCGTGCCCTGCTGTCATGCTGGGCGTAGCTACACCCCGTCGACGCTGCGGACGCATGACACGCGCCCGCGGAGAGACGCGCGTCTTACCAAAACAGGCAACACCACGATAGGCAGAATTGCGCAACACCGCCCAGACGGTCGACCGTTCCCATCGGGCGCTTGCTTTGCGAGTAGGGATGCCTTCCGCGTTGATCCGGCGGGTAATCTCACCGATGCTGAGACCCTCTACCGTGTACATCTCGTAGATGCGCTGAACCACCCGGGCTTCGTCTTCAAGCACGACATACGCAGCAGGCGCGTCGTCGGTCTTGCGAATATAGCGATATCCATACGGAGCGCCACTCATCACGCTGATTTCGCCCGACTGTGCCCGATGCCGTTTACCGCGGCGCGATCGCTCCAGGATCTGAGCCCGTTCGTACTCAGCTATCATCCCCTGAAACTGCACAAGCAGTTGATCTTCTGCACTGGATCCCTGCGGTGCCTTGACAAACAGTGTCTCCACTCCGTTGCGCGCCAGCTCCTCCATCAGCAAAATCTGGTACGCATATTTGCGACTCAGCCGGTCCGGCGAGTATGCCAGCACCACTTGGATCTGTCCTTCGGCGGCAAGGTCCCTTACATGCTCAAGGCCAGGTCGCTCCAGCGTCGCTCCGCTATAGCCGTCATCTTCGAAGACCCACTCTTTTGGGACCTCCAGATCCTGATTCTTGGCGAACTCGAGAAGCGATGCCGTCTGGCTCGCTATCGTGTTCGCATCCCGTTGCTGCTCGGACGATACTCGTGCGTAGATAGCCGCCATTTTCATGATCAAGCTCCTTTACACTGCCGCCGGCGGGACGCTCCCGAATAGGCACCAGAAGGCTGTAGGCTTGGGCGATTTTCGAGTCGTGCAGGCGATCAAACGAATAGTCAAGGAAAACTTGAAGCGGGCCGTGTCTGGCGCGCGGCTCAGCCATGCCGTCTCTGAGTACTCAGAAACGCGGCCAACGCACGCGTCACGATCGCTCCGATCGTCAGGCCACTTCTTCTCGCATACGCCCGAAGAAGACTTGCCGTTCCCGCTGGGAGCTTGAGTGTGATCGGAACCGTAATCTCGCAGACTTCGACCGGCCGGTCCAAATGAGCCGCTTCCTCTAGGTACCGGTAGGCTTGCCGTTCTGAGAGGTCGAACTCTCGCGACAGGTGCTGCATAGCCTCGGGCAATGGAATATCGCGCTGCAACATGGCGTACGCGGCGTTTAGCTGCCGAGCCTTGTCCGCTTTGGTCGATCGGGCCATTTGCCATAAACGTATTACCTCTTAAGGCGCAGGTCAAGGACCGCGTAACTCGTTCGCCAACCCCTCACCACCCGCTCAAATTCGAAATTACCTTTTGTGTAAGGGGCGTGTTCAGTCCGATTTTGATGAATCTGTTCATGCATTATGCGTTCGACAGTTGGATGGTTCGGAACTATCCGGGCGTTCCCTTCGAACGCTTTGCCGACGACGTTGTCGCGCACTGCGTGACCAAGAGGCAGGCTGAGCAAGTGCTCGCTGCCATCGCCGAGCGGATGGGAGAAGTGGGTCTCCGGCTCCACCCGGACAAAACGCGGATCGTCTACTGCAAGGACGGGAAGCGCCGGGGTGAGTATGAGCACACCTCCTTCACCTTCCTCGGGTTCACCTTTCGGGGACGGAAGGCGCGGAACAAGAACGGGGAGTACTTCAAC
>DASRLI010000383.1:0-30359 GCA_035648535.1 Occallatibacter sp.
ATCATTCTTGTTGTCTGGCGACGGACCTATGAATGGATCATTGGCCTGTCGGCGTTCAGAGAACGCGTCTACGTGCTGGGCAACGGCGAGCGCGCACGCACCGTTATCGAGACACTCCGCATCCGGCGCGATGCCGGCATGGAAGTTGTAGACGGCGAAGGGAAGGGTGAGTTCAACGGCGACCATGAACGCTTTGCGGCGGACCTTCGCGCCTTCTGCCAACTGAAGCCGGGTATTGAACGGGTCATTGTTGCCATGGAGAATCGGCGTGGATCGATGCCGGTTCGTGAACTCCTTGACCTTCGCCTCCACGGGGTGGTAATTGAGGATGCCAACTTCCTCATGGAGCGGCTCCTCGGCAAACTGCCTCTGGACGGTCTAAATCCCAGCTCCCTTATCTTCACTCACGGCTTCAACGTGAGGGCATCGCAGCAGATTGTCCGCCGTCTGGTTTCTATTCTTGTTTCTTTCATCGGATTGCTGCTTTGCCTGCCGATCATCCCCTTCGTCATCCTGGCCGTTCGCCTCTCTTCGCCGGGCCCAATATTCTTCCGTCAAACTCGTGTCGGACTCCGCGGGCGTCCCTTCTCCGTAATCAAATTCCGGACGATGCGGCAGGATGCCGAAAAGAATGGTGCCGTGTGGGCAACCAAGAATGACTCTCGCGTCATTCCGCTGGGCAGATTCATGCGCAAGACTCGCCTCGACGAGATTCCACAGCTCTGGAATGTTCTACGCGGAGAAATGGGATTTGTCGGTCCGCGTCCGGAGCGTCCCGAGTTTGTGCAGTGGCTCAATACCGAGATACCTTTCTATGAGCTCCGGCACATAATCCGCCCAGGGATCACAGGCTGGGCGCAGGTGCGCTACAGATATGGTGCAAGCCTGGAGGAAACAAAGCAAAAGCTGGAATACGATCTTTATTACGTGAAGCACTTGTCGATAGGTCTCGACTTGCTCATCATGTTTGAGACGATCAAGACGATCATTCTGCGGAGAGGCGCGCAGTGAAGATCATCTTCTGGCTTTCCCTTATCGGCATTTTCTATACCTATGCGGGATACCCGATGGCGATGTGGCTGCTGGCAAAGTTGCGGCCGCGGCCCTGGAAGTTCGCGCCGATCAATCCCAGCGTGAGTATTGTACTCGCCGTGCATAACGGTATCGCACTGCTCCCACGCAAGATTCAGCATCTCCTTGACCTGGACTACTCAAACATCAAGGAGATCATTCTTGTGTCGGATGGCTCAACCGATGGCACAGCAGAATTGCTGGCTCAGCATCAGCGTGCGCCTTTCAAAACCATCGTGCTGAGAGAGCACAGCGGGAAGGCGACCGCCATTAACGCAGGGCTTACTCTGGCTACTTCGGACGTAATCCTCTTTGTAGACATCCGGCCTGAAATTGCTCTGGGCGCGATTGCGCAACTGGTCGGCAACTTTGCCGATCCGAAAGTCGGCTGCGTGGCTGGTGAACTGATTCTGCGCCAGGAGGGCCACGACTCCACCTCTGAGGCAGTTGGCGGGCTCTATTGGCGATTCGAACAGTGGATCAGGAAATGTGAGGCTACCTGCGACTCGCCGGTTGGGGTCTATGGAGGCTTCTACGCGATTCGCCGCGAGCTCTTTGTTCCACAGCCGGCGGGAATGATCCTCGACGATATGTTTCAGCCGCTCTCGATCATCCGTCAAGGGTACAGATCCGTTCTTGATTTTCGGGCCTGCGTTTACGACACATGGCCGAAGAAGGTCGAGGGCGAGTTTCATCGCAAGGTGCGCACGCTGGCGGGTAACTTCCAGCTCTTCCAAATCGCACCCTGGACGCTGACCCCGAGGAATCGAGTTTTATTCCAACTTGTTTCGCACAAGGTGATGCGGCTCATAGTGCCGTACCTGCTGGTTCTTCTGCTGGTCTCCGCAGTGGCGCTCTCAGCCAGTTCTGAGCTCTTTGCGGCGTTCGCAACTCTTCAGATTCTGGGCTGGATAATCGCTTTCATCGGCTTGCACTACCGGATTCCGGTACTGAATCGAATTGCAGCACCGGCCAGTGCGTTGCTGGTGCTCAACGCCGCGGCCGTCGTCGGGTTTTACAAGTTCCTCTTTACCCGTGGCCCACTCTGGAAGATCTGGAATTCGGGTGCTCCGAAGGCGAAGGGGTCAACGCTCGAAACTGCGAATCTTCCGCCGCCGGGAGCTGTAGTTTCTGGCGGAGTAATTGAGATTGGCAAAGGCTCTTGCACAGATTAGCAACAACAAAGGGAGCATCGAACCGCTATGAACACCAGGAAGAACGTGCTATTCATTTTCGTGCTGGGAATCGGTGCCGCCGTGACTGGCCTCGTGATTCACCACCACATTGACAAGGTAAGGGCCGCAAAGCTGGAACACATCGTTCCGCCTGCACCGTATTTCCCTCCGGGTGCAATCTGGACACAGGACGTGAGCCACGCAGCGGTCGATCCCCAATCCTCGACGATAATTTCGTGGCTTGCAGACGCGGGCGGATGGGGATACGGAAGGATGCAGATCGACTTCAGCATGCGAGTCATACAGGCAAGTGCGGCCACTCCGTATGTTCCCTTTCGCAAGGGTGACCAATTCGGCAGCAAGGATTCCGACGCGATCACTACGTTTCCCCTGCCAGCCGGGGGCGGCATTGAAGGGCAGCCCGGGTATCAGTGCGATACTGACCAAAATGACTGCCATCTCATCGTAGTCGACCGTAGCCACGGCAAGCTCTTCGAAGCGTACCAGGCTAACTTCGTAAATGGCGCGCTTACTGCAAACGGTATCGCGGTGTGGAGTCTCAATCGCGTTTATCCCGCTTCGGGGCGTGGAGATCAATGCTCCAGTACCGACGCCGCCGGCTATCCCATTGCTCCGCTGCTCTTCAATGCCGACGAACTTGCTTCCGGAAGCATCAACCACGCCATTCGCTTCACACTTCCCAATCCGCGAATGCGGGCGGGCGTCTTTGTGCACCCAGCCACGCACGCCGGTGCGCCGCACGGGCCCGGTACAGCTCCACCGATGGGTGCCCACTTTCGTTTGAAGGCTTCGTATGACATGTCACAATTGACGCCCGCCGGACAGGTCGTCGCACGCGCGATGCAAAAATACGGCATGTTCCTGTCTGACGGCGGCAATATTGTCCTGACTGCACAGAGCGATGCCGATACTACAGCAAAGTACACAGACGTCAATTTCGGCCCTCACGATTTGCAGGCCCTGAAAGTGACGGACTTTGAAGTCCTCGATTTAGGAAAGCCGATTCGATTGACATATGACTGCGAACTGAGCCGCTGACGCGGATTGCTGAGCCGCACCCCGGAGATGACATTGCAATTGACAAGCTACGCCCATAGCCAGGTAGACGGCCCGCCCATTGCATCGCGGACTGCCAAGGTAGACCGTCTCCCCTCACTGGATGGGTTACGGGCAAAATCGATTGTCCTTATCCTCTTGGGGCACCTCAGTGGAACAAGGGGCTTTGTGCGGGTCGACCTGGGCATTGGAGACTCCGCCCACCTAGGGGTAGTGGTCTCTTTGTAATCTCAGGCTTCTTGATTACGCGCTTGATGTAGTCAGAACACGTAAAGAATGGCTATGTATCGCTCAAGCTGCGCCACCGGCTTCGCGCGGAAAGTCCCACACCTAAGATTCCTTTAGACCACATGTGCAGCTGCTCATCAGCGTCGTAAAACCGTGGCAGGCTGCTTGTCGGAAGCGCCTGAAATCCAAGCCACGCGAGATTGTAAGACCGTATAGCCGGACTCAGCCATTCGCTACGCGCCGTGCTCGTGAAGTGTTTCGATACAGGTCCATGTAGCCATCAACCATAGTTTGCAGACTGAAGCGCGAGTGAAACGCGGCTTCTGCGTTCATCGAGAATTGCTCCCGCGTTGCATCGCTGCCTGTCAGACGCAGGATTGCCGCGGCCATTTCCCCAGGATCTGTCGCAGAGACTGTGAAGCCAGCCTGCGCCAATCGCACAACTTCCGCCATTCCGCCCACATCGGTCACGATTGCGGGCAGTCCCAGCGAGAAGGCTTGCAGAAGCGAGATGGGCAATCCCTCGGACTTTGACGACATGATGAAGGCATCGGCCGCGGAGAAAAAGGGCGCTACATCAAGTTGCTGGCCCCAGAAAGTTACATGCCCGGCAATGCCCAATTCAGCGGCAAGGCTCTCAAGCGTTTTGCGTTCACTGCCATCGCCCACCATCCACAACCGGAGGTCAGGAGTGGATTTCAGCGCTTGGCGAAAGGCATTCAGGAGCAGGGGATGGTTCTTCACGGGCTCGAGCCTGCCCACGTAGACCAGCGTGAATCCGGACTTTTGCGGCCAATTTTCTTTCGGCACCCGCTGGAGCGGGGCAGCGCCGTTGTAAATCCGCACGATTTTGCGTGCCGGAACGCTGTGGATGCTTTTCACATTTTCCGTTGTTGCGTCGCAGATGCCGACGACCCAATCGCAAAAGCGAGCCGCAAAGGAGTATTTCAGTTCAGTCACCAACTTATGCGGTGGGGCCACAAGGCTATGGCGCGTGGAAATAACACTTGGGACGCCCTCCATTCTGGCGGCCATGGCCGCATAAATCGTCGGCGTCGGGTTATGAAGATGGACAACATGGGGCTGCGATTCTTTGAAGATATGGAAGAAATTGCGAGTGGAGTCCGACAGGTGCCGGCCCACGTTTGGTTGCACGGCGAAGCCTTCTGCTTGCATCCGTTCACCGAGCGCGCCAAGAGCGGCAACCGCATAGACGCACAGATCGTGCCCTTGTTCCCGCTGCAGACGGCACATCTGCGACACAAGCGTCTCAGCGCCGCCAACCTCCATGCTGTCCACTACGTGCGCGATCCTCATAAAGCTTGCCTAAATCTCCGCCAGGGCAGTACTTATCGGTTCTCCGTTCCTGGATGTTGCCGCGGAAGCTGCTCGATTAGTTGAGTCAGCGCATAAGGTTCAGGATGCGTAGGACGATATTCATTACCAGGACCAGGGAGACTGCCATTCCTCCTGCATACCCCAGCATTCGTGGCTGCGACAAGCGGGGAGCGATCATCCCTCTCTGCAGAGCCATCTGGAAAACCACCTCGGTCATTCCACCCAGCAGAAACAGGGTCATGACAAAGGCACGAGAGAGAAACCACCCTGCAATCAGAAACCCTGTGAGCGATAAAACCAACAGGCGTCCCAAGCGGTTGAACTCCGCTTTGTCAATTTCCTCTATCGTCCAAGCCGCTTGCGGAAAGAGGTCATCCTCGGCAGCGATCGGCCCGCCCTGGCTTACCTTCTGCGGTGAAGCAATCGCGAGAGCGTCTCTCAACGTAGGAAACAGGAACAGAGACCAGAAGTACAATCCGAACATACCAAGCTCTGCTGCGCAGACTGCGACTGAATTGTGCGCAGTTAAACCGTTCTCGGTATAGTCTCCCAGGTTCCCGAAGCCCACTCCGAACAACGGATGAGTCTTAAAGACTTGCATCGACTCGCCCCATAGATCTGTCCGACCTGCCCCCGCGTTGGCGGAAATGTCCCGTCCACCGGTGAAATGCAGGGTCGATGCCGCGACGAATAACCCACCAGCGAGCAACAGGGAAGGGAGCCCACCGATGCGCCGCCGAGCCGCCACGATTACCACAGCCGTCAGGGCCAGCAGGGACCCACGCGAATGGGTCAGATAGGCCCCGAACACGAGCACACACACTGGCAAAATCACAACTGCGAAATTCCAGAGCCTCTTCTTTTTGCGCCAGAAGATGAATACTAGTGGGGTTACGCAGACGATCAACTGGGCAAAATCATTTGGGTCGTGGATATTCCCAAGTCCCCTCAACCGGTAAATCCACTGATCCGCGTCGGTAAATTGTCTCAAAACATATGGGCTTGCCGTGGCCCCCGTGCTGAGAGGATCTCCCAGTGCCACCCCTGGCGCGGGGTTGCTTTCCGGGACTCCATGCAGAAGATCGAAGCTCCCATGCGCAATTACAAACAGGCAGACGAACAGCAGCATAAGGACGAGCACCTGCAGCTTCTTCTTTGAGTTGCAGTGCAGACACACAAGGAAAAATGCGAAGGCATTTGGAATAAAGCCGAGGAACGCATCTCTAGCGCCGCCGACCCAATGCATCCCAATTAGCACAGACAAAAATACCGCGAGCGCTAAGCCTATCAAAGCCAGAGACTGCGGTATCTTCAGGGCGAAAGACTTAATCAACGCGGGCAGTGAGACTATAAAGGCCAACGCCGCGAGAATCAACTGAATACGCACAACCGCGAGCGGCCCGAACACGGTTGTGGGCGTGAGGTAATACGTAACGAAATAAAGAACGCTTATACCAAAACCCATTGTGCGATCGCCCAGCTAAAGCCGGAATCCTGAACAGGAAAACACCAGCAGCAGAGGCAAATCTAATCATATAACCTGTCCCGAGGTCAGAACAGCCTCAAACGGCGCAGGCCATCTAACATTTATGTTGCAAGCGTCCCGAATTCGGAAGAACCTACTCGGAGCGGTCCTTATCGATCAAGATGCCAACGCGCTGCTTTTCGGGGTGGTGGCGACAAGTCAAAACCCGGATTGTTGAAGGGCAGTTCGTTCAGCTAAACAGGGGAACCAGAAGCAGATAGACTCACGCGGGCACTTTAAGGGACTGCCGGCGGTAATGGTTGCTGCTAGCCAGGAACTTGCTCTCGACCAGATGCCACATGAGTACCGACACCAAGCCAACGAGGGAAACGGTGAGCAGGAAAAACACAGCGGGATTGAGTCTTGCGAAACCCAATGCGATCAAGATCTGCAGAATTGGCCAGTGAACGATATACGAGCCGTAGGAGAAATCGCCGTATTTGGCGAAGTGTCCGAAGTAGCGCCAGAATCCGAAGATGAAGACCAAACCCGATATCCAAAAAACATCAAGGAGGTCACCCGTGAAAAAATGGTCAATAAGGAATAGGCAAGCAGTAATGCCCAAGATGCTTCGAAAGTGAACTTTCAATTTATCGAAATTCAGCAAGAGCAATACGCCCGCGCTGAAATAGACAAGCTGTGCTGGAAACTGCACCGAGAGTTGTGAATAGAAGTTACGCGAGGGGTCAAGTGAATAAATGCCGTGTGAGCTATGTGTGGCGGCCATCCATTCGAAGCCGTACTTCCATATTGACGAAACAACGAAGATTGCCCCGACGGTTAACTTTGTTCCGAATCGGTTGCATAAGTAATGCATGACTGGAACGAACAGATAGAAGACAACTTCGATCTTGAGAGTCCAGAGCGCACCATCGACGCCCGTGAGACTATTTGACGTGAACACTCCTGGCAGCGTTCCGGCTAGGAAGTTGAGAAACAGCAGATTCGCTCCAAGATACTTCAAGAAACCAATTCCGAAGTATTGAGAAGGAGGCAGATTGCTCAACAGGCTCAACCCAAAAGCCAAAAGTACAATCGTCGTAAAGTAGGCCGGATAAATGCGCCTGGCACGCTTTTCGAGGTACGAGGCGACGGAAGACGACCGAGTATAACTGCGATAGATGAGCAATCCGCTGATTACAAAAAAGGATCTGACGGCAAAATGTGGTGAACAGTATCTGCCAAGAACCGAAAATGCGGGGAAATTTGTCAAAGCGCTGACATGGAACAAAACAACGATAGACGCCAGGATCAAACGGAGACAATCCAGGTTGTTTTTGTTGAAGTCCGCGCTACCTTTCATCCTGCCGCCTCCTGGCCTTCACAGACAAACATTGCAAAACGGTTCTCATTAGTTGAAGTCTGCGTCAGTCGATATAGCCGTCTTTGGCCATTCATGTGACTGGCCCAGGTAAACGCGGCTTCCATAGGCAGGATAACCGAAAGGACATCGCAGAATCTATTAGAAGCACCAATCGGTTTCCGGCGTCAATGATACCTTTGCGGCAGTTTCTATCAGAGTGCCAGGGATATCCGACTCCGGGTGAGCGCGTGGAACTTCAGCCTGTCGATTGCCGCCGCTCTTTTCATCGGGCCTTAATAATCGCCTTCCTTACCTCGGGATAATCGGGCGGACGGCCTCATGGTGCTCGTTCTGTCGACTGTACGTTGTCTGTGCCCCGTTCCCCTACCCGTTGCCGCCTCTCAGCGGCGGTCATTGAATCCGTCGCGCCGGCTGCTATCGCGGCGAAGAGGATGAGGCGGCGATTCGGGGCTTGTTCGCTCAGATTTTGTGCCAAACACCTTCAGAGCGCCGATATAATCCGGTAGATGCCATTCCCCCGGCGCAGGTGGAAGGGCGTCAGGGCGCGGCGCTTTTGCGGCTCCGGCGCGGTCATAACCAAGGACCGCTGAGAGTGAAACTATCGATTCCTGACGTGCGATATTCCATTGCTGGGCGTTGCTTCCGCCTAGGCCAGGATGCGATAATTTCTGGACCGAACGCAATTGAATATAATATTCTTAAGGGATAGTGCGAGGTAATTTTTCCACAATGGATGAACCGCAGATTTACGCTCAACTGACCGAAGTATTCCAAGATGTATTCGATGAAGATTCGATTGAAGTCACGCCTAAGCTGTCAGCCAAGGACGTGGATGGCTGGGACAGTCTTACTCATATAAGGCTGATCCTCACCGTCGAGCGGGCGTTCAAGATCAGGTTCTCCACCTCGGAGATCGGCAAGATGGAAAATGTGGGCGATCTAGTGAAGCTGATCAAAGAGCGGGCCTAGAGCAAAGTAACTGGGGCATGCAGCTTTCTCTATTGCATAAAGAAACAGGGACGGTAACTTGCCAATGAACACGCTCTATTCGGAATTGCAATGGTTGCCGCGTGTACCGGAGGACTTTGCCGGTAGGCTGAAGGCTTTGGGGAATTCGGCCAGTCCCTTAGGGCGCGAATTGCAGGCTCTGGCGTCGTACGCTCTGGACCTGAACCAGTTAACAAAGCTGGCCAAGGCGATTGGCGTGGCGAGCCTGGACGGCAAGTCTCTGGACCCACTCGTGCCGTTTCGGCTGGCAGTACTCAGTAACTCAACGATTGATTTGATCGTACCGGCGCTGGTAGCTTCTGCTGCGCGGCACGGAATTGTGCTTGAGGTCATACAGCCCTCGTACGACCAAGTGGCGCAGGAGGCCTTGACTCCGGACTCGAAGGTCAACAACTCCAAGCCAGATGCAGTGCTGTTTGCACTCGATTATCGCGCCCTGCCGTTGAAACTCACGCTGGGGGACCCCGAGGGTTCCGCTTCTACGATTCAAGGGGGCATTGGCTACTTGCAGGCCCTCCGCAACGGGATCAAGACCAATTCGAATGCCGTTTGCATTTTTCAAACCTTTGCGCCTCCCGTGGAGGTGCTCTTCGGCAGCCTTGATCGAGCGTTGCCGGGAACGATGCGAAGCCTGATTGACGGCATTAATCGGGAGCTGGCAGGGTTTGTGCCTGACTCGGGAGATGTGCTTCTCGACGTGGCCGCACTTGCCGAAACGGTGGGCCTTGCCGACTGGCACAACACGCAGCTGTGGAATATGGCGAAGTTTTCCTTCTCCGACGAACTCATCCCGCTGTATGCCGACCACGTTTGCCGGACGATTGCAGCCATTCGCGGCAAGAGCAAGAAGGTACTGATTCTTGACCTCGACAACACGGTATGGGGCGGGGTGATTGGGGATGACGGCCTGGAGGGCATCCAGATTGCCCAGGGCGACGCGCGGGGTGAGGCACACCTGGCGGTGCAGCGAATTGCGCTTGACCTGCGTCAACGCGGGATCGTGTTGGCCGTGTCGTCGAAGAACACCGACGAGGTGGCGCGCAAACCTTTTGAAGAGCATCCTGAGATGCTACTGAAGCTGAATCACATCGCGGTTTTCCAGGCTAACTGGAACGACAAGGCCACCAACATTCAGGCCATCGCCGAGGAACTATCGCTGGGCCTGGACTCCATGGTGTTTCTGGACGACAATCCGGTGGAACGTGGACTGGTGCGCAAACTACTTCCGCAAGTGGCTGTGCCGGAGTTGCCGGAGGAGCCGGCCTGGTACGCGAGGACACTGGCAGCGGGCGGCTATTTTGAAGCTGTTGCCTTTGCCACTGAGGATCTGAAGCGGGCGAACTTCTACCAGGACAATGCCAAACGCGCCGACCTTCAAAAGCAAGTCGGTGGCGTGGACGCTTACCTGGCATCGCTGGACATGACCATCACCTTCCAACCCTTTGACGCGACTGGAAGGGCGCGCATCGTCCAACTCATCAACAAGTCCAACCAGTACAACCTGACAACGCGGCGGTATACCGATCCGGAAGTGACCGAGGCGGAGAACGACGCTGAAGTCTTTACGCTGCAAGTGCGCCTGGCGGATATCTTCGGCGACAACGGCATGATCAGCGTTGTTATCTGCCGTCCGTACGAGGCCGGCGTTTGGGAGATTGACACCTGGCTGATGAGTTGCCGTGTGCTGGGACGCAAGGTGGAGTTCATGGTTCTGCGCGAGGTTCTGGAACATGCGCGCGCGGCTGGTGTTCACAAGTTATACGGAACTTATTGTCCCACGGATCGCAATAAGCTGGTCATCGACCACTACGCCAAGCTTGGATTTACAAAGGTGTCGGAAGATGACTCCGGGCTGACGCGGTGGGAACTGCTTGCTGAATGCGCAAACCCGGAGTGCGCGCCGATGAAGATTGTCTCGCGGGGATTTGCCGAGGCAAAGGAGAAGTCAATCTCATGAGGCAATCGAATGCCGCCGATCCGGGGAACGTGCAGGAAGCAAAGCTGCCGCGACGAGATCTGATTATCCTTCCACTACTGAGTCTGCTCACCCTGGCTGTTTGCCTTCTTGCCGCCGAAGCGGCTGCGCGCTACTTCTTTGTTGCTCAACGTGACGATAGCTGCTCCATCGACGATTCGAATATAGTCTTCCGATATCGCGCCAATTGCACTACCCACGGCAAGGCCGCCGAGGGTCCATGGGTCACACATCAATTTAATGATTGCGGATACCGCACCAAGGAATCCTGTGGCCCAAAGCCACCAGGAACGACAAGGATTGCGCTGGTCGGAGCCTCGGTAGCCGAAGGGTACCTTGTCGCATACGACGAAACCTTTGCCGCTCGCGCGGCGAGGCAATTGACGCTTGACCTTGGAAGACCGATCGAAATTCAGAATATGGGCCGGGAGCAGTGCTATGCGGTATGCGCCTTCCGCCGCGTCGATGAAGCTCTCGCGCTCAAGCCGGACCTGATCCTTCTGGCGGTGAATTCAAGCGATTTTGAAAAGATGGATCTTTCCGACGTCGCCAACCGCTTCAAGCCCATGCAGCCGGTTGTGGATCAAATCGAATTGCGACATAAGATGGACCCCCGCAACCCGCTCAACGCGGTGCAGGACTTTGTGGGGAAGAGCCGCGCAGGGATTGCGGCTCTGCATTTTCTCTTTCAGAACCCGGCGACGTATGTACGCATGTATCTGATCAGCGGCGAACGTTCAGCCTATCTTCGTAGGTCCTCTTCGCCTGCCTGGGAAAAGCGCCTGGATGCCTACGATCTGCTGCTCGATGAGATGGCGCAGAAGGCGCGGGATGCAAATGTGCCCATCGTCTTGATGGAAGTCCCGACTGTGGCGCAAGCTTCACTGGTGTCAATGAGCACTATGCCTCCCGGGCTGGATCCATATACCCTCGACAGGAGGTTGGCGCAAATTACGGCGCGCCATGGAATTCAGTTCATTGATGCTTTGGACGCGTTCAAGCAAGGACCGCCGGCCAATAAACTCTTCTATGTCGTCGACGGCCATCTGAACTCGGCAGGCCACGGAGTGGTCAGCAGCGTGTTGGTCGCACAACTTGAAAAGGAGCAGAGTGCAGCGCTGCTTGGGCAGAATGAGGCGCAGCGGTCGGCTGCCCCGGCGCATGGAAGATAGCCATGGATAACGCTTCTTTTCAATTTGTGCTCTTTGGCCTTGCTGTTGCATTGGTCTCGAACTTCAGCCGCTCGCGTGTCTGGCGCTCCATTGTGCTGATGCTTGCCAGCCTCGTCTTCCTTGGTCTTCTTGCGCATAACCCGATCGTCTTTCTGCCGTTGATCGGCTTTCTGCTGCTAGGCTACGCCGGTCTCATCCTGATCGAGCACGGATGGTCCAGGTCAATGATCTGGGGAATTCCGGCTGTTGTTTTAGCCTATGTGTGGTTGAAGAAGTACACCTTCCTTCCGGAAGGAATATTTTTGCATTTTCCGTACTTCACGCTTGGCCTTTCCTATATTTTCTTCCGCGTGCTTCACTTGTTGATTGAAGCAAGAGACAGCCAGGAGAAGAGCCACATCGGACTCGGCGCTTACCTGGTTTACACGCTGAACTTCACCACTTTCGTCTCCGGCCCTATCCAGCGCTACGACGAATTTGCCCGTGACCAGTTTGCCGCCCAACCGATTCCTCTGGGGTCGCGCGCGATCGGCCTGCAACTTGAGCGCATCGTTCGCGGTTTCTTCAAGGTCAATGTGCTTGCGATGCTGTTCGATATGGCACGAACCGACGCGCTGGCCCAGATGTCTCAACCCTTGCCGCTAACGCTCAAACTCTATGCCGCCTTCAGACTGGCTATCGTTTACCCGTTCTTTCTGTACTCGAACTTCTCAGGCTACATCGATATTGTGATTGCCCTAGCGCGGCTGATGCGTGTGCGCCTGCCGGAGAACTTTGACCGGCCTTTCTCGACTTCCTCTGTTCTGGATTTCTGGAACCAATGGCACATGACGCTCTCCACATGGCTCAAGACGTATGTATACAATCCGCTGCTCGTGACGCTCATGCGGCGTATCCCGTCGTTGGCAATGCAGCCGTTTCTCGGCGTGTTCTGCTTTTTTGTGACCTTTTTTCTGATTGGTGTTTGGCACGGCCGCACTTCGGAGTTCATCTTCTTCGGTATTTTGACTGGTGGAGGGATGTCGATCAACAAGCTTTGGCAGTTGTGGCTGGCTCACGCCATTGGCCGCAAGGGCTATAGAGCGCTGTCTGCTAGCCCTGTCTATATCGCTTTTGGCCGTGGACTGAACTTTGTCTGGTTCGGCTTCACGCTTTTCTGGTTCTGGGCTGGCTGGAAACAGATCGACACGATCTTTGCCGCTTTGAGCTTCGTCGAGTGGCTTGGCGTATGGTTGGCGGCATGGCTGTTTGCCACTTTGATTCTGGCGCTTTGGGAATGGGTCCGCGCTGCACTGCTGTCGATTAAGACAACCGAGGGACCTGTATTGACCAGCCGCTATGCCCGTGTAGTTTATGCATCTGCGCTCGGCCTGGTTGCAGTTGCTACGATGGTCCTGCTCAATCAGCCCGCGCCGGACATAGTCTACAAGGCATTTTAGCCATTGGCGGGGATGCGGGCTGTTGCGCGGTGTTCGTGATTATGCCTGTACCAGTTCAACCAGAAGATCGGTTTCGGTCATAAGCCAGGCAATCTCCCTATTTTCAAATGCTATTGCGGGCACCGGGCTGCTCACCAGGAGGGACCCTCGCTCCACAAGATGGGCAATGGCCGCATTGATGTCGGGGACCTGGTAGCAGACATGATAGGTGCCTCCGCCTTTCCTGAGCGTGCGATCGATGGGAGAGTTTGGGCCAAGAGGAGCCACAAGCTCAATCACCGTGTCTCCTTTCCCGCGACTCAGGAAACAAACGGATACGTTCTGGATAGGATCGTCGAAGGGGCCTGACACCAATTCGTAGCCGAAAAGGCTCTTATAACTTGGAATAGCTTCTTGCAGGTTACGCACCGCAACCCCAACATGGTGGAAGGTGAACTTATCCATTTGCGATCTTTTCCTCCATTTGGCAATATGACCAAGAGGCAAACTGAATGTCGGTCTCATGATTCTTGCTACCTAAAGTCGTAAAGCAACTCATAGTTCCTATCGTCACAACCTCCATTGTTGGCAGACGTGTGCCCTGTTGCACTATGCAACGAGGTAGCCAGTAGGGCCGCACCTGGGATCCTCGGCGAGGTGGTTAATCCTCGATGCATTGAACCGGTCGCTGCTTTGCGCCTTGCTGCGGGGAGTCCTTGATTCTTCTGACTCCGGGCGTTAAGGTCGGCCGACGCCTCCCAGCACAGCCGACGATCTCCGGGAAATCCTGCCACCTCTCATTTATCGCCCATCAACGGTTGCTAATCCTCGATTGTACGCTGGCGCCCGAAACGTCCGTAAACGTGTCTGCTGAATACAACAAACAGTGTACGATGCAACGCTATACCGTCCAAGGGCGTTGATGTCACTCCCGGCGTGAGGGGAACGATGGCCAAGCATTACTCAAACAGAGATTCCTTTCTGCAGATGCCGAATGATACAAGGAGTTGCAGTGCCGGGCTGCAGAGAATGCGGCGCGCAACACAATCAGCTATACGGGAAGCGGCTCGGAGGTGGAAATCAGGATGAGAGCAGTGCCGAGGCATGGCGCGCGGCGGCCCGAGATCTAAGTAAGCGATCACGGCCCGAGCCTCAGCTAGGGAAGAGTATCCGTTGCTAGCGTACTGGCGGCTTCCATCGGGGTAATGCACCTGCCGGTCAATTACTATGACCGCAACCCAACCTTAGCGAGGGAGGGCCGGTGCACAATTTGCTCCGTAGTGTTTTTCCCCTTTGAAGCTATCCAAGGCAACTTTTGTTGCAGTAACGATTATCACAACAGTTGCAAGAAATGTTGACTATTCAAAAGAAGACGTAACGCTAAAGTGGCATGTATGTGAATTTGAATCGATGATACGCTCAAATCGGCAGACCTGACGAGCGGGCAAAGCAAAGTTCGGCTCAACATTTCCAATTTGGGATTTGGTTCGCCAATACAGATTCGCGGCAGGGAAAAAGTCTCGTCTTTGCCGAGTAGAAAATACCAATCATTGTAAAATCTACACGGTCGCCGCTTCGTAAATGGGCCATATTGTAGGCCCTCAAACGGGAATCAACTGAGCAATAGAGCTCATTCTAAACAGGGTAAGTTTTAAAATCCTGCACCCCAAAGTTTGGCATTGGCATTGCTTATGGTGAGGGCAAGAAAGCATAGCTAATTAGCCCCGCAGAGGTACACGCGGAGAAGATGTCCAAGAGTTGTCTCATATTTTGAGAGAACGAATAGTTGGTTAGCAGACGAGAAAGAAAGATAAAGATAATGGATAAGACAATAGCTTTTCTACGGTCACTGTGCCCATGCAACGGCATCCAAAGTTTCTTAAAGATACTCGCCGTTAACGTGACTTGCCTCTTCGCTCTATCCGCATCCCTGGCACCGGCGCAGGTGACTATCACTGCGAACGTGCCAGCATATCCTTTTCAGGTATTAGCGGGGTCAACGAGGCAGATCAACGTCAACATTGCGGGCGGAAAACTGAATACAGTCAACTGGAGCGTGCTGTCGACAACCGGGGGAGCCAACGCTACCTTCACGACACCTAACGGGAGCGATGTGTCGTCGGTAGGCGGCGCATTGGCGACGGTCCAAGTGAACATCGGGCTAACGCAGGGAAACTGCACAATTAGTGGCAGCGGCACCTATAAGGTCCTTTCCCCGGCGACTGTGACGGTGCAGGCGCAATCGACTGACGGCTTGACCAAGACTGCCAACTTTCTGTTCAATGTCTGCGCTGATAGCCCGCCGACTTTGGCCAACGGCACCAAGTCCGTGATCGTGGCTCCTGCTTACCAGCAGGCATATCAAAGCCAACTCATGACGCTTCAGTCGTGGGTTTCCGGCTGTGTAGACGAAACAGGGGCGTGAAACATTGTCAGCCAACCGTCGGGAGGCAATGGCAGCCTGATGGATACCTACAACTAGTTCATCTGTATATTCAGGCGTACTTCGAAAAATTGCATTTAGATGAAAACCATCTCGAGGGCTATAATATGTTTAAAAATCTCTTCAAACTTCTTCCTGTAAAAACAAACGTTGCGAAAACGTGTGTTCTTGCCGTAATGCTCCTCTTTGGATTTTCAACCACTGCCTATTCGGCTACATATTACATAGCGGCAACCGGGGGATCTGATTCAAACCCTGGAACGTCAGCAGCACGATGGGCCACCTTCAATCATGCTTGGACAGGAATGGCTCCAGGGGACACGTTGATCGTTGGAAACGGAACGTATAACCAGCAGGTTTATCCTCCGTCCAGTCTTTCGGGAACATCCGGGGCCTACACAACCATTCAGGCTGAGAATACATGGGGGGCGACTGTTGACGGAAGCTCGGTAACGCCCGCGTATGGCTCCACTCTGTTCATGTACGGCGCGAGTTATATGCAGGTGATTGGCATCAAGTTCGCCTCCGGTCCTGCGCTTACCGGAGAGCAGAACCCAATCACAGTTAGTGCTTCGAACCACATCAAATTAGAGAAACTGGCCGGATACAACGCGCCATGCACCGGCAACACGGCTGTGTTCGTTGTAACCGCGGCTTCATCCTACGTGCTGATTGAAAACAGCCATGCCTGGGGGTGCGGAAGATACAAGTTCCTCAGCTACCAATCCAGCAACGTGATTTTCAGACATAACGTGGCGCGTCACGATGACCACCAAGGAATGTGGGCAAATCAGTGTGCGCAGTTCATCATGTACGACTCAACCAATGTTCTCATGCAGAACGACATCGCTATAGATTCCGGGGAAATGGATGCGTCAACAGGAAATCTGTATGGTGGTATTTGGAGCGAGAACAACGCCAGCGTCGATAACAGCGGCAAGTACGAAGGCGACATCTTCCTCAACCTGAAAACGGGCCTGCAAGGTGCATCCATCAACGATCCGAAACTGATTGGCACACGTGAGATATCCAACGTGGCAATCATCAATAGCATTGCCGGGTTCTGGGGTGATCGCATTGACGGTACGTCGCTTCCAGCGTCTCTACTTCTGCATCATATGACCTTTGCCAACATCACGGGAAGTAATCCGGGTTCGGGAAACTCCGCAGATGGTGTTGGAGCCACAGAGATGAATAATGGTAACTTCACAGCAAAAATTATTAAAGATTCGGTCCTGCAACATGACAATTCTTTTGGTATAGCCGAATTCATGGCTTCTGATAACAATATCTATTTTAACAATACTTCGAATTTTGGAACCGTATCATATCTTGGTCCAGTACCGACTGCGGGACCAAACGACAAACTCGGGACTAATCCTCAACTTAAATATCCGGTACGTGTTGAGGCAGGAACACCAGGAAAGGGTGCCGCTTCCGATGGGGGAGACATCGGTGCAACGATTCTCTTTCGCATTGGCACACCGGGAGCCGTTTGGGGAGATCCCGGTTACGATACCATTACTACAATTCCATTATGGCCTTGGGACGATGAAGCCGTTATTAAGACGGATATGGCCGCGTACATCGGACAAGGTGCATCTGGAACTAGAGGATTTGCGGCGCCAGGTACTGGGCTTTATGGAGGACCAATTACTCTCACAAGCTATATTTGGGAGTCATTGGGAAATGCTTGTCCAGCCGATGTTTGCACAACAAGTACAGGAACAACTACAACCGCAACAGCCCCAACATTTTCACCAGTTTCTGGAACTTATAGTTCAACGCAAGATGTTGCACTATCTACTGGTTTAGGCACCGTGATTTGCTACAATACAACCGGCGGTCCTGCAACGAATGGAGCAACCGGATGTACATCGGGAACTCTATACACAGCTCCAATAGCTGTAGCATCCACCGAGACTTTATACGCAGTTGCAGGCGGCAGCGGATACACCGATTCACCTGTAAGCAGTGCTACCTATAACATTACGTCGACAGCTACAAAACCAACATTTTCTCCGGCCGGCGGGACATATAGCAGTACTCAATCTGTTTCAATCTCGACATCTCTAGGAAGCGTGATTTGCTACAGTACAACTGGTAGTCCTGCAACTGATGGAGCCAGTTGTACATCGGGAACAAAATATACTTCTCCTGTAACAGTATCGTCCAGCGAGACTTTATATGCAGTTGCTGGTGCCAGTGGGTATACCGATTCACCCGTAAGCAGTGCTACCTATAACATTACGACTCTTGTGGCAGCAACTCCAACATTTTCACCAGTCGCCGGAACTTATAGCTCAACGCAGACCGTATCTATTGCAGATACCACAACCGGTGCTGTTGTCTATTACACAACTGATGGATCAACGCCGACGATGAGTTCGGCCGTATACTCCGGACCGATCACAGTTTCGTCGACTGAAACTCTGAAAGCAATTGCGGTAGCCACCGGATATTCGAACAGCGCCGTCGCAACCGCCGTCTACACCATCAGCGTCGGCCAGGCAGCTACTGCGATCTTCAGCCCGGCGGGCGGGACTTATACCTCGGCGCAGACGGTGACGATCGGCACGACGACACCTTCAGCGATCATCTACTACACGACCAACGGGGCTACGCCAACCACGAGTTCGGCAGTGTATAGCGGTCCGATCAGCGTTTCGGCCACGGAGACTCTGAAAGCAATTGCGGTAGCCACCGGATATTCGAACAGCGCCGTCGCGACTGCTGCCTTTACCATCAACCTTGCTGCTGCAGCCACTCCAACCTTCAGCCCAGTGGCCGGGACGTACACTTCGGTGCAGACGGTGACGATCAGCACGACGACACCTTCAGCGATCATCTACTACACGACCAACGGAGCTACGCCAACCACGAGTTCGGCACTGTACAGCGGCCCGATCAGCGTTTCGGCCACCGAGACGCTGCAGGCGATTGCGACAGCAAGCGGGTTTTCAAGCAGCGCCGTTGCAACTGCGGCCTATACGATTAACCTGGCGCAAGCAGCAACTCCGATCTTCAGTCCAGGGGCCGGCACGTACACCTCGGCGCAGAGAGCAACGATCAGTTCGGCAACACCTTCGTCGACGATCTATTACACAACCAACGGGACCACGCCAACCACGAGCTCGGCCGTCTACGCTGGGCCGATCACAGTCTCGGCTACAGAAACAATCGAGGCGATCGCGGTAGCCAGCGGCTATAGCAACAGCGGCGTTGCGACTGCCGCTTACACTATCAGCCTGGCACAGACAGCCACTCCGATCTTCAGTCCTGGGACCGGAACGTATACCTCGACGCAGACGGTGACTATCGGTTCGGCAACACCTTTGTCGACGATCTACTACACAACCAACGGGACCACCCCAACCACGAGCTCGGCCGTCTACAGCGGTCCGATCACTGTCGCATCCACGGAAACGCTGAGTGCGATTGCGACAGCCAGCGGATATTCCACCAGCGCCGTCGCAACTGCTGCTTATACCCTTAGCCTTGCCCTGTCGGTCGCCGCCACTCCGACCTTTAGCCCAGGGGCCGGAACGTACACTTCGGCGCAGACGGTAACGATCAGTTCGGCGACACCTTCGGCGACAATTTACTACACGACCAACGGAAGCACACCAACCACGAGTTCAGCAGTGTATAGCGGTCCGATCGGTGTCTCGTCCACGGAAACATTGGAAGCGATGGCGACGGCCGGCGGCTACACCAGCAGCGGAGTTGGAGCCGCTGCATATACTATCAACCTGATTCAACCGGCCGCGGCCAGCCCAACGTTCAGCCCTGTGGCTGGTACCTACAACTCGTCGCAGACGGTGACGATCAGCTCGACGACACCTTCGGCGACGATCTATTACACGACCAACGGAAGCGCGCCAACTACCGGTTCAGCAGTGTATAGCGGTCCGATCACTGTCTCGTCCACGGAAACCTTGGAAGCGATTGCGACGGCCAGCGGCTTTACCACGAGTACCGTTGCCAGCGCAGCGTACACAATAAATGCGCCTGCATCGGATTTCGCTGTTTTGGCCTCTCCGACATCGCTCACGATAAACGCGGGACAAACCGCTACAGTCATGGTTTCAGTTACACCGCTGAATGGGTTCAATGCCCCTGTTTCACTCAATTGCGCGGGGTTGCCTGCTGGAGTGTCGTGCATCTTCTCTCCGCCAACGGTGGCGCCATCGGGTGCACCGGCTTCTACTGCGCTTACCGTGACTGCGTCGACGACGACTGCGGCCTTGCACCAAGACTCCAGGCCACTGTTCCCGGGATCGGTGCTGGCGGTTGCGCTGTGCTTCTTTGGCTGGAAGAAACGGCGGGGCCTGCAGATGCTGTTACTTCTAGTGGTTAGCGTAGCTGGTCTGTGCCTGTTGAATGGGTGCGGCGGCGCCACGTTTGCTACCACCGCATCGCGAGCAGCTGTTACCTCGACGGTTACTGTGACAGGTGCGTCCGGCTCACTGATGCACACCACAACCTTCTCAGTTACGGTGAAGTGACCCATCGCAAAAGTCACATAGAACGGGGGCGCACCTAGTTGCGTCCCCGGTTGTCGCTCATGAGGCTACGCCCTCTTGTCCCGTCACGGTCCGGAGTGATTACCTGTAACATCATCGTTCTCTCCTTAGCCTCCAAACCGGCAGACAGCGGCCGTTGCGATATCGCAGTCTATTTTGTGCGCCGTGCGAAGGCACGGTCTTTCAGCAGGTGGAAATCCCGCCCGGCAACTTTCGTTCCAGCGGTAACAATCGTAGCAGCCGTGAAGGCAACGAAGCGGTTGAAGCCTCCGGTGTAGAGGGTCATGAAAGTGACTTGGCGAGTACAGGCCGTAACGTGAGTGAACGCTTAGCAGGCCTCGAAAGACGTGATGTGGAAGCCGACCCCTGGATCAGGAGTCAAGCCGGACGCCGGCCTCTTGCTGGTCGGTATCAATTATTGAAAACGCCCCCAATACCCCCGCACCGCCGATAGCGGCATTATCATCGCTATTAAATAGAAGAATCCCACCTTATCTGAATGCTTAACACCAAAAGTGCTATTTCTCTCTTTGCGATTTCGATCTAGCATACGGTCCAGATGAAGGCTCCTGTTTCTTTATCCAACAAGCCGGATATCTGTTTGATTCAGAGTACTGTAGCACGTAGTATGCGGGTATAGTGGAGGAACATTCACGCGAACTAACGGATTGGGCTATGTCGCATCATGCCGTCGAATTATGGCGCGGTGCTTGGGTTCGTTTTTCTCCGCTACCTTACACCGCTCCCTCGACGTTATGTGATCCCGCTAATGACATGGTCCATCGCTTCCTCGGGCGCATAGAAAATGGAGTCCTCCTGAATGTGCGGCATTCTCGCTATCCTCAAGCTCGACCCTGCTCTTACCAATTTCGCGGACCTGCGTAACCAAGCCCTGGCTTTGGCCAAGAAGGTCCGCCACCGTGGCCCCGACTGGAGCGGCATTTACGGCGACGAGCGGGCCATTGTTGCGCACGAGCGGCTCAGCATTGTAGACGTGGAGCACGGCGCACAGCCGTTGATTGATCAACTCAACGGAAATGTTCTCGCCGTGAACGGTGAGATCTACAACCATAAGGAACTACGCCAGCAACTTAAACGGCCCCACGAGTTCCAGACCTCGTCGGATTGTGAGGTACTCCTCTACCTTTACGATGAAAACTCTCCCCGGGAGTTCCTTAATCGCTTGAACGGCATTTTTGCCTTCGTTCTCTACGACCCCAAGCGGAAGACCTTCCTTATTGCCCGGGACCCCATCGGCGTAAATCCCCTTTACGTGGGTTGGGACCGTCAGGAGAATTTCTACGTCGCTTCAGAGATGAAAGCCCTGGTGGGCGTCTGCGAGCGCATTCGCGAATTTCCTCCCGGACACTACTTCCTGGGGCACGAAGCGGAGAAAGGATTTCAGAAGTATTACGAACCCGCCTGGGCGGAACCGGACTTCTATCCATCGGAGCCGTATGATCCATCGCGGTTGCGATTGGCCCTGGAAGCCGCTGTTCACCGCCAGCTTATGTGCGATGTTCCCTACGGCGTGCTCATTTCCGGCGGTGTCGATTCTTCCATCGTGGCCGCGGTCGCCGCCAAGTTCAGCGCCCGGCGTGTGGATGAGGATGATCGTGTGGCGGCCTGGTGGCCCCGTCTGCACTCTTTTGCCATTGGTCTGGAAGGCGCGCCCGATCTGATTGCGGCCCGCGGTGTGGCGACGCACATCGGCTCCGTCCATCACGAAATCCACTTCACGGTACAGGAGGGACTCGATGCCTTGTCGGATGTCATCTATCACCTGGAATCCTTCGACGTTACCAGCATCCGCGCCTCCACGCCCATGTACCTGCTCATGCGAAAAATCCGCGCAATGGGCATTAAAATGATTCTTTCCGGTGAGGGAGCGGACGAAATCTTCGGCGGTTATCTTTACTTCCACAAAGCCCCGAACGGCCGCGAATTGCACGAGGAAACCGTCCGCAAACTCCAGAAGCTCCACCTATATGACTGCGCTCGCGCCAACAAGGCTTCTGCGGCCTGGGGCGTAGAGGCACGCGTGCCCTTTCTGGATCGCGAATTTCTGGATGTGGCCATGATGCTCGATCCGGAGGTCAAGCTTCCACGAAACGCCGTCCACTCGCGCCCCATCGAGAAATGGCCGCTGCGCAAGGCCTTTGAAGGTTATATTCCCAACGAGGTCTTGTGGCGGCAGAAGGAGCAGTTTTCCGATGGCGTTGGGTACAACTGGATTAACATGCTCAAGGCCACGGCTGAGAGCGAGATTACCGATGCAATGATATCTGGCGCCGCCGAACGTTTCCCGGTCAAGACTCCCGAGACCAAAGAAGCCTATTTCTACCGCCAGATTTTCGAGCACCACTTCTCCAGCGCAACGGCGATCAACTGCGTGCCGTGGGAGCGCAGTGTCGCCTGTAGCACAGAAATTGCGCTCAAATGGGACGCAGCCTTCCAAAAGATGGTTGACCCTTCGGGACGAGCAGTGATGGACGTACATGCCGAGGCTTATAAGCTGACTTAACCCTCGACGGTTGCCCGTATCGGGACGATCCCGCCGGAACACGTGATTTTCCTGGACGAAAGCGGAGTCCCTACATCGATGACGCGACTGTATGCGCGGAGCGCGGGAGGCGAGCGTGTCTATGAAACCACACCCGGAGGACGCTGGAAAATCCTGACCATTCTGGGCGCCATGAGCATGCGCGGAATCCTTGCAGCGATGACCATCGAAGAGGCCACGGACGGCGACATATTTCTGGCCTACATTGAGCACACCCTGTGTCTGGCACTCAAGCCCGGCGACGTCGTGGTCATGGACAACTTGAGTTCGCACAAAATCAAAGGTGTGCGCCAACTGGTAGAAAAAGTTGGCGCCGAACTGCTCTATCTGCCGCCCTACTCGCCCGACATGAACCCAATTGAAAAGGCATGGTCAAAGCTCAAACAACTTCTCCGATGCGCAAAGGCAAAAACTAGCGAAACCCTCGAAGAAGCCATCGCAGACGCCATCCGGCTCATCACCCCAGACAACGCAAGAGCCTGGTTCAATCACTGCTTCAATGCTCTAGAAATCGCAATCTCACCTACCTCGACACTTCACAAGTTTTAATGATCAGCGCGTAACCGAAATCAACCGGAATCTCCATTTTGAGGACGGATTTCCGGCAATTGTACGCCCGCTGGCTCCGTTGCCGAAAGCGGCAGCAACGCGATCCTACGCAACATCGCCGCGAACCTTGCTTCTGTCGAAGGTCAAGATCGGAGTGTCGCTAGTTCCACTTTAGCTGATGACTTCCGGAGTTTGGCATCAATCCTTTCGGCCATCAGCCGCGCAGGCGAGTCTTGAAATATGGTTATGTGAGTGCCTTCGACTTCGAAGACCTCAATGGTGCCCTGTATAACCGGCTTCCAGCCAAGAAAATCGTCTTCATAGGGAGTAACCAGATAGTCGCTAGCCCGAACGATCAGCGCGCCGCCATGGTAAGGTTTGGGCACGAATCTACTCCCGGCAATACGGCTGGCCCGCCCTACACGCGCCAGGATTTCTCCAAGGTGCGTACCCGCGGCGGATTTAATGTTCAACCAGTCGGGATCGTTCGGGAATTCCTTGACTTCGGCTTTGGCTCCCCCCGTTGCCAAGCTCCGCAGGTACTTGTCTAGAGCCCTTAAACGGCCTCTTGTATAGCCAAGCCACTCACGTGGTGGCAAAGAGAGCAGTTTGCGTAAATGGACAGCCAAGCGTCGAAAATAGAAACTTAAACTGCGGGACAACCGCTCCCGTTTTGGCAGGGAACTTCCGAACGCTGGATTAGGGATGTCAATCATGATGAGTGAGGCCACGGGTTCGCCCAACTGCTCGAGCACGCGCGCCATTTCGAATGCCACCAATCCACCGTAACAGCCACCGCCGAGCTGATAGGGGCCGTGAGGCTGCACTTTTCGGATCTCGTCGACATAGTATTGCGCTGTCTCTTCTACACTCTCAAATGGCGCAGAACCGTCCAGCCCCTTTGCCTGGAGAAAGTAGACCGGCAAATCCGCAGGCAAAGCCATTGCGAGGGGACGCAAACTAAATACGTTACCGCCTGCTCCATGAACACAGAAGAATGGCGTTCGCTCACCATCACCTGGGCGCACCTGCACGAGGATTTGCTCTTGACTTCCGTTTCTGTTCTGTAGCCAAACTGCAAGACGTTCCACAGTAGGGGCTTCCAGCACAGCTCTGAGCGGCAAGGGACCGCCTGGAATGAGTTGTTGCAACCGCGAAATCAGTTGCACGGCAATTAACGAATGGCCTCCGAGGTCGAAGAAATTGTCGTGCCGTCCGACCCGATCCAGTTTGAGAGCCTCCGCCCAGTGGGCGGCCAGCTTCATCTCCATCTCGCCCTGAGGCGGTTCGTAGCCTCGGATCGAGTAGGAATCGGTCTCGGGCGCCGGCAGCGCCTTTCGGTCCAGCTTGCCGTTGGGCGTCAGCGGCATATCATCCAAACGCACATAGGCGGCGGGAATCATGTACTCCGGCAGGCTCGCGGACAAGTGCGATCGGAACTGCTCCGCTCCGATCATCCCCTTTTCGGTTTCGCCGATGGGGGAAGCGGTGTAGTAGGCCACTAGGCGCTTGTCGCCCGGGGTGTCCTCGCGGACGATGACAACGGCCTGCTTGATCTCCGGCTGGCCCTTCAGAACCGCTTCAATCTCACCCAGTTCGATGCGATAGCCACGGATCTTGACCTGATGATCAACACGTCCCAGGCACTCGATGTTGCCGTCCACCCGATAGCGTGCAAGGTCGCCAGTGCGATACATCCTTGCCGCACCCCCGCGGAATGGATCAGCTACGAACTTCTCCGCGGTCAGTTCTGGGCGGTTCAAATATCCACGCGCCAGTCCGTCACCGCCGATGCACAGCTCTCCAGTTACTCCAACCGGGACTGGCTGACCCCGCCCATCCAGAATGTAGCACTGAGTGTTTGCCACCGGTCGACCGATGAGGATCGGCTTTTGGGCATCCGTCACCAGGTAGCCTGTCGACCAGATCGTCGTTTCCGTCGGCCCGTACAGATTCCACACTCGCTTTACCGCGGGCACCAATTGCGCTGCGACCTCTGGGGGCATGGGTTCGCCCCCGCACACCGCCTGCATGCCCGGCCTGCCTGTCCAGCCGGCCTCAAACAGGAGGCGCCAGGTCACAGGAGTCGCCTGCATGATTGTGATGTCATGCCGATCGAGCAAGTCGCGTAATGCGCTGCCGTCCGTCACCGCCTCGCGGCTGGCCACCACCGTTTGCGCACCCACCAGAAGTGGCAACCAGATCTCAAGGCCCGCAATGTCAAATGAGATCGTCGTCACCGCCAGCAGCCGATCTGTATCACTCAGCTGAAGCCACTCGCGCATTGACCACAAGAAATTTATCAGGGCCCCACGCGGAATCTGGACCCCTTTGGGCTTGCCCGTCGAACCTGAAGTGTAGATCAGATAGGCAAGATTCTCAGGCTCAACCACTATCGCCGGGTTATCACCACGGTTCGCCTGCCAGTCTTCATCTTCGAGCAGGATTACCGCTCCGGCAAACGTAGGCAATTCCCCGCGAAGGCTTTGTTGGGTTACCAGCAACTGGGCGCCGCTATCTTCCAGCATGTAGCCGAGCCGCTCTGGCGGGAACAGCGGATCCAGCGGCAAATACGCCGCCCCCGTCTTCATGATCGCCAGCATAACCACAATCAAGTCGGTCGAGCGTTCAACAAATAGACCGACCACCTGGTCCGGACCCGTGCCGCGCTTGAGCAGCTTGTGGGCCAGTCGATTCGCGCGCTCATTCAGATCCTGGTAGGTTAGCCGCTGTTTGCCATAGACGACTGCTACCGCGTTCGGAGTTCGCTTTACCTGCTCTTCAACCAGTTGTGCCAATGAGAGGGCTTTGGGGTATTCGGCTACGGTGTTGTTCCAGTCCACCAACAACTGCTGGCGCTCGTTCTCAGGAAGCATAGCCTGGCGATCGACGGCTTGGGCATCGTCGGCCACCATGGCTCGAAGCAGGTTGCGGAAGTATCCGAGATAGCGCTCGATCGTAGCCTGTTCGAAGAGCGATGTGGCGTACTCGATCCCGCCGGTGATTGAGTTGCCCGACTCCCGTAGTTCAAGCGAGAGATCGAACTTGGCCACTCTGTGCGGGATCGGCAGACACTGAACTTCCAGTCCTGGTAATTCGAACGTCTCCTGCGTGCTGCCTTGCCACGCGAACATCACCTGGAACAGCGGATGGTGGCCCAGGCTGCGCACCGGTTGGGCAAGTTCAACCACCTGCTCGAAGGGGATGTCCTGATTCTCCTGCGCGGCCAAAGCCTGCGTCTTGGCCTGCTCCAGTAGTTCACTTACGGTGAGCGAACCAGGCAGGTTCAGGCGCAGAGGCAGGGTGTTGACGAAGAAGCCGATCAGCTTTTCGATCTCTGCCCGTCCGCGGTTGGCCACCGGCGTTCCGATCATCACATCCTGCTGGCCGGACAAGCGCGCCAGAAGTGCTGCCCAAGCGGCCAGCAGAGTCATGAACAGGGTTACACCGTGACGCCTGCTCAGTTCCCTGAGCCCAGCCGACAGGTGCTCGTCCAGCGCCAGTTCCACGAAGCCGCCGGCATAGTCTTGCCGGTCCGGGCGCGGATGATCTGCGGGCAACGCAAGAAGCGCCGGGGCTCCAGCCAGCGCGGTCTTCCAGTAGGCGGCCTGTTGCTTCAGAATATCGCCCTCGATCCACTGCCGCTGCCAGACAGCGTAGTCGGCATATTGGATCTCCAACTCCGGCAGGGGATCGTCTTCGCCGCGCAGAAACGCGCCGTACAGCGTACTCAGTTCGTGGACCAGCACGCCCATGGACCAGCCGTCGGAGGCGATGTGGTGCATGGTAATCAGCAGCACATGCTCGTCTTCGGAAATCCGGATCAGCCGGCCGCGGATCAGCGGACCAGCCTCGAGGTCGAAGGATGCGCTGGCTCCCAATTCGGTAAGACGATCAAGTTCTGCCTTGGCGTCATTGTGAGAACGAAGGTCGTGCTCGATCAGCAAAAAACGGCTGCCTTCCACTGCGGTGATCTGCTGCACCAGCTCTCCGTCGATCATGGCGAACCTGGTCCGCAGCGCCTCATGCCGAGCCAGGATGCGGTCCAGCGCCCGGCGAAGAGCCGCGCGATCGAGATCGCCCTTCAGGCTCAGGCCAAACGGGATGTGATAGGCCTCGCTCGCCCGTTCCATCTGCGCCAGCAACCATAGCCGTTGCTGGGCAAAAGAAAGCGGAAACTGATCAAAGAGATCAGGCGCTGATTGTGTAGGGGGCGAGTTCGACACCGTTTCATCCGTAAATGACATCCTATTTCAATCACCTTTCCAGGCTAAAGCTCGTTCCGAGTGACACCATCACCACCTGACCCGATTCCATGTCCATCGGATTCCGGAGCCGCGCTAACGCGCAATGAAAGAGGCAAGGGTTGTCTTTTGCGTGCGGCGCGCGTAATCGGCAGCAGCACAACCTGCGCCGCGCTCTCTAGGGCACAGGCCATCTCGGCCAACTGCGGATGCGCGAATAGATCCCGCATCTCAACTGCCCTGCTCAGCACCTGCCGCAGGCGAGTAACAACCTGCACGAGCATCAACGAATGGCCACCGAGGTCGAAGAAATTGTCGTGGCGGCCGACCCGATCCAGTTTGAGAACCTCAGCCCAGATGGCGGCCAGCTTCATCTCCATCTCGCCCCGAGGAGGTTCGTAGCCGCGGGTCGAGTAGGAAGCGGTCTCGGGTGCCGGCAGTGCCTTGCGATCCAGCTTGCCGTTGGGCGTCAGCGGCAAAGACTCCAGACAAACATAGGCCGCCGGTACCATGTAGTCGGGCAGGCTCGCGGACAGGTGCGATCGGAACTGCTCCGCGCCTGCAGCCGCCAGTTCCTGCTCGCCGGAGAGAGAGGCCGTATAGTAGGCCACCAGTCGCTTATCGCCGGGCGTGTCTTCGCGGGCAATCACCGCCACCTCGCGCACCGCGGGGTGCTCGGCCAGACGTGCCTCAATCTCGCCTAACTCAATGCGGAAGCCGCGGATCTTCACCTGGAAATCGTTTCGCCCCAGGTACTCGATGTTGCCGTCGGCGAGCCAACGGGCAAGGTCTCCAGTGCGGTACATACGCGCACCCGGCTCGGAACTGAACGGATCAGCAACGAATCGCTCCGCCGTCAGTTCAGGACGGTTCAGATACCCCCGCGCCACCTGCACTCCACCGATGTACAGTTCCCCCGTTACTCCCATCGGCACCGGATCCCCGTGCCCGTCTAATACGTACATTTGGGTGTTCCAAACCGGCTTCCCAATCGGCACAATGGAATCTTTGAAATTGGCCGGGGCGGTCCATGCCGTCACGTCCACCGCTGCCTCGGTCGGGCCATAGAGGTTGTGCAACGCTGCATGCTGGATACGCTCCTGGAACCGCTGCAGCAATGCTGCTGGCAACGCTTCACCACTGCACACCACCCGTACCAGGCTCGGCATGTTCGACAAATCCTCATGCTCAAGAAATATCTGCAGCATCGAGGGAACGAAGTGCATGGTGGTGATCTTGTTCCGACGGATGGTCTCCACCAGATAACCCGGGTCCTTATGTCCTTCCGGACGCGCCATCACAAGCTTGGCGCCGGTTTGCAAGGTCCAGAAAAACTCCCAGACCGACACGTCGAATCCGAACGGGGTCTTCTGCAGCACCGCTTCGCCAGGTTCAAGCCCATACGCGTGCTGCATCCACACCAGCCGGTTGACTACCCCACGATGATGGACCAGAACGCCCTTGGGGTTCCCCGTCGATCCGGACGTGTATATAACGTAGGCGAGATGCTCCGGCCTCAGTCTAACTGCTTGCAAAGCGAGGTTGGTCACAGGATGACTGTTCCACGGAGCATTTGCAGCCGTCAGGTCGAGAACCGGAACTTTGCCGCCGATGCCGGAGAACAGCCCCGTCAGATGACGCTGCGTCAGCAGAGCCAAAGGCTCGGAATCTTCCAGCATGAAGCGCAACCGTTCCACCGGGTAGGCCGGATCAAGCGGAACATACGCTCCACCCGCCTTCAGAACAGCCATCAGTGCAACCACCATTTCAACGCTGCGTTCTACGCACACGGCTACCCGGGCATCCGGCCCGACACCCAGCTCTCGCAGGTAATGCGCTAGCTGGTTGGAACGCCGGTTCAGTTCGGCATAACTGATCTCCTGACCCTCGAAGACAACAGCCGAAGCCTCCGGGGTCTTGGCCACCTGCTCTTCAAACAGCGCATGCACGCACTTGTCGCGAGGGAAATCGGCCTTCGTATCGTTCAGTTCGTACAGCAGATGACGGCGCTCGTTCTCAGGAAGCATAGCCAGGCGATCGACGGCCTGGGTATCGTCGGCCACCATGGCTCGAAGCAGGTTGCGAAAGTATCCGATGTAGCGCTCGATCGTAGGCTGTTCGAACAGCGATGTGGCGTACTCGATCCCGCCGGTGATAGTGTGGCCTGCTTCCCGCAGTTCGAGCGTGAGATCGAACTTGGCCACTCTGTGCGGCGACCGCAGAGACTGCACATCCAGTCCCGGTAGTTCAAATGTCCCCTGTGCGTTGTTCTGCCATGCGAACATCACCTGGAACAGCGGATGGTGGGCCAGGCTGCGCACCGGTTGGGCAAGTTCGACCACCTGCTCGAAGGGGATGTCCTGATGCTCCTGCGCGGCCAGAGCCTGCGCCTTGGCTTGCAGGAGCAGCTTACTCACGCTGGGCGAACCGGACAGGTCCAAGCGCAGAGCCAGGGTGTTGACGAAGAAGCCGATCAGGTTTTCGATCTCTGCCCGTCCGCGGTTGGCCGCCGGCGTTCCGATGACCACGTCCTGCTGGCCGGACAAGCGCTCAAGAAGTGCTGCCCAGGCAGTCAGCAGGGTCATGAACAGGGTGACACCGTGACGCCTGCTCAGTCCCCTGAGCCCAGCCGTCAGGTGCTCGTCGAGCGCCAGCTCCACCAAGCCGCCGGCATAGTCCTGCCGGTCCGGGCGCGGATAGTCCGCTGGCAGCTCCAGCAACGC
>DASRLI010000384.1:0-5283 GCA_035648535.1 Occallatibacter sp.
GGCGCGCGGATTCTCCACCTACGCGGCGCTAAGGGAACTGGGGCGCGCGGGCGTGGCGTCGCTGGTCGAACGATGCTGCGATCTGGCATACGCGCTGGTCACCGGAATCGGCGCGCTGCCGGGGGCGCGGGTGGTTCGGGAACCCCGGATCAATCAGGGACTGGTGCAGTTCACGAATATGCCGACCGATGAAGTCATCGCGAAGATTAATGCATCGGGCGAGGCTTATTTCGGCGGAACGACATGGCGCGGCGAGCGCTCGATGCGCGTGAGCGTGTGTAACTGGATGACGTCCGCGGCGGATGTGGAGCGCGTGATCGCGGCAGTGCGCAAAATTATCGCGTAGCATCGGAGCACAAAGCGACAATCTCAGCCAACCGGATGGACGAGGCATTCCAAGCACTGATTGACCGCACACCACTACTGTCCTGCCAAATTATTTCCGAAGAGAACTGGATGTTTCGATTTGAATTAGAACGGGCGTAAAGCCGCCTCTGAGGGCGAGCTTAGGCATCGCCGCAGAATGGTGGATGAATTCCGGCCGCACCGTTTTCGCTCAACTCCTGGATCACCTGCCCTCGTACGAATTTCAGAAGTGTGCGATGCGCTATCGAGGTGAGCACCTTCGAGGGTTTTCTTGTTTGGACCAGTTGCTGGCAATGGCTTTTGCGCAGTTGACCTACCGTGAGAGTCTCTGCGACATAGAAGCATGCCTTCGGTCAATAAGCGGTAAGTTCTGCCACATGGGGTTGCGCGGGAAAGTGGCGCGCACCAATCTGGCCGCTGCCAACGAAACGCACGACTGGCGCATCTTCGCCGACTTCGCGCAGATCCCGATCGGCATCGCCCGACCGCTCTATACGTCGGATCCGATCGGCGTGGAACGGGATCAGAGCTTGTATGCCCTGGACCCGACCACCATCGACCTGTGTCTTTCCCTGTTTCCGTGGGCCAGATTCCGCAAGGGCAAGGCTGCCGTCAAAATGCACACGCTGCTGGACCTGCATGGCAATATTCCCACATTTATCAGCATTACCCACGGCAAAGTGCACGATGTGAACATCCTCGACGAGATCATGCCGGAGGCCGGGGCATTCTACGTCATGGACCGCGGCTACGTAGATTTCGAACGTCTCTACATCTTCACTCTGAGCGCGGCCTTCTTCGTCGTACGGACCAAATCCAATGTGATACTCGACGGCGGCTGCGCTGGCGAACGAACTGGTGGAAGCCAAACACAACAATCCGGTGCGGCGCATGATGGCGCGGTGGCAGCGGTATGAGCTGATCGCGATCGATCAGGTCGGCTACGTGCCGCTGGCCGATGTGCGCGCGGAGTTTCTGTTCCAGGTGATCTCGGAGCGGGCCGAGAAAGCGGCGCTGATTGTGACCACAAACCGGTTATGCGGTGAACCGCATAACCGGTTTAATGCGGAGTCCGGTTTTATGCTGAGAGCGGACCTCCATCGGCCCATTTGCAGTCAGGTTGATGGCTTTTCGCTCCGCATAACGGGAGTGGCCTTCAGCATTGCAATCAACTGATCAGTCGCCTTGAAGCGTCCGGTTCGCAACTTCGGCGCGATGACGGATTCCAGCGCCTCCAACTTCACAGACGGATCGGCCCGCGTGTAAATCTCGGTGGTTTGCATGCTTGAGTGCCCGAGCCAGAGCGAAACCTTGCGCAGATCTTTGGTGGCCTGGAGAATCGTAAGCGCACAGGTGTGGCGGAGGACATGCGGAGAGATTCTTTTGGCGGAAAGGGATGGGCATCGCTTCGTCGCCGTGCAGACATGTTTGCGCAGGATGTACTCGAAACCAGCCCGGGTCATGGAGGTGCGGCGAGCGTTGAGGAATAGTTCTGGTGCACAGCTTGTGCCCCGAACTGCCAGCCATGCGCGTAGCGCGGATGCGGTCTCCTTCCACAACGGCAGACAGCGTTCCTTTCGACCTTTTCCATGGACCAGTATGCTGGCCTGAGGCTGTAGGAGAAGATCCTCGGTTCTCAGCCCCACTAACTCGGAAACCCGCAGGCCTCCGGCAAAACACAGATGCAACATCGCCCGATCCCGGATACCATCTCTAACTGCCGGATCGGGAGCATCCAGGATCGATTGCATCTCGTCAGCGGTGAGGTGGCGCACAAGACGGGTATCCGTTTTCTTAGCTGGAATGGCCAGAATGCGCTGAATCTGCTCCAGCGCTGAGGGAACTCGGTACTCCATGAAGTGCATGAAAGACTTGATGGCGGCAAGGCGGATGTTTCTGGAACCGGCACCGTTTCCTCGGTCCGCTTCCAGATGACCCAAAAAGTTCACGATAAGCGGAGCATTAATCTGCTCCAGATTCAATTCGGAGGGTCGGACCTTCAGGCATCCGCTGGCGTATTCGAACAGGAGTCTGAACGCGTGGGCATAGGAGTCGCATGTATTCGGGCTCGCCCGCCGCTCAAGCGGCAGACGTTGTTGCAGAAAAGCTGCGATGTGGGGCGCGATCAGGTTCATGGCCGACCTCCGGCAAAGAAGGCCTGGCATGAATCGGCAATGCCGTTCATCAGTTCCGGTGTCGCTTCCAGATACCAGTAAGTGTCGGCGACTTTGCTGTGCCCGAGGTAAGTGGACAGGGCTACCATGTGTCTCGTGATCCGATCTCGGCCGTCCGGGCAGTTCTCCAGGGCTCGGACCGCGAAGGTGTGGCGAAGCGAGTGAATCGTCGGCCGCGGAAGCCCGGGCTCGCGCTTTAAGCCGATCTTCATTGCCGCTGTTCGGAATGCGGTTTCAGCGTCACCCACCAGCAGCGAACGCCGGCGCAGCGAGACGAATACGTGATCGTCGAACGGAGCAAAAGGACGTCTCCTCCTGATATACCGCTCCAGGCCAATCTGTGCGGTGCTATGCAGTGGCACCATACGGCTTTTGCGAAACTTGGAGCAGCGGATGATCAGTCCGTCCGCAGTGACGTCTTCAAAGCGGAGCTTGATCGCCTCCGACACACGAAGTCCTGTGCACGCCAGCAGGGCGAAAAACGTGCTGTAAGTTTGTCCGCGAAAGGGATTCCGCCGACCCAAGCCGGATGCTGCTTCAACGAGCCGTTTGACGTTGTCGACAGAGAAGATGTAAGGCACGGGCCGTGGGCCTTTCTCGCACCCGAATACGGTGGGCGGAATCTCATGGCGCTGGTCCTCTGCGCGAAGGTATCGCGCAAACCGGATTACTTGACCAAGTCGGCGCGCTCGCGTGGTAGCCAACCGCGCCACGCCCGCCCACTGAATAGCGGTTTCGTTGCAGATGTGGCTCTTGCCCGCGGCGTCGGAGTACTTCGCGAAGCTTTGCAGCAGGCTACCTTCGGAGTGGAGCGCGAAGCCCATGGCGCGCCGAACTCCCAGATACGATTCCACAGCTTGAGTCAGCATGAGGTCACCTCCGGCCAGGGTTGTGCTATCTCTCCAAGTGCAACCACATCCACCTTCGCGTAGATCTCCGTGGTTGCGATCGAACGGTGTCGAAGCACGCCTGCGATCTCCTGCAGCGAAGCTCCTTGCCGGAGCATCGAACTGGCCACCGAATGTCGAAGAACGTGCGCGGCACCCCGGCTTGGGCAACGAACGCCCGCACGGCGCATGGCTTGCGCCACGATCACGGAGATGGCACAGTGGCTGGCGAATGGACGAAACGGTGCGCGGGATCGAATGAAAAGCGTGTCGTTGGCGATGGGATGCCTGCCATCCTTGATATAGGCGACGAGCGCATCGCCAACTTCCTGGGTCATCGGCAGCAGGGTCTGTCGGCGGCCCTTTCCGACAACGCGAAGGGTTGCATTCTTCCAATCCAGGTCGCTGAGGCAAAGCCGCAGGATATCGCCGGCGCGAAGACCGACGCGGGCGAGCAGCAGCAGAATCGCGCGATCTCTGAGACCGGCCTCCAAGGTGACGCTGCATGCGGCGATGACTCGCTCGACTTCCTCGGGTTGCAGATACCGCGGCAGTGACGAAAGGCGCCAGTGTGCGAGCGCCGGAATGCATGCGTCGAGGCCCGCTGCACACTTGCCATCCGCGATGAGATAACGCAGGAACGCCCGCACGGCGGTGGTGCACTGTTTCCCCGTTGCCCAGCCGCTGCGCTGGCATGTATCTTGAACAAACTGCCGGAGGCTTCGAGCCTCAAACTCGCTCGTGTCATCTCCTATGGTCTTCAGCAACGCACGGAGATGTTGGTTGTAGTTGTAAAGCGTCGCGTCACATGTTCCCCGGTGCCTGCGCATCCAGTCCCGGAACAGCACCAGGACATGCGGGTCTTCGACGGTTTCCTGGACAGAAGGGATCGGAAGTAACGCAGCGCGGCGCAGATTGCCGATAAACAAACGAGCACCGTTCTGAAGATCCCGCCGGTGAGTGTGTCCGAAGCCTCTGCACCGGCATCGACGGAGGTGGCGGGCAAACTCGTCTAACGCATGCTCATCGAAAGCTGAGAGCCCAATGCCCTTTCGGTTCGCCCAGTAGAGCAGGTGTTCCGCGGCCCGAATATGCCGCCGGGCTGTGATCTGGGCAAATCCTGACTGCCGAAGGTCTTCTGTGAAAACATCGAGCAAATGGCCGTACTGGCCGCCGCGTAGTTGTTGGATGCGAAATGGGGATTTAAAGAACTCTCTCATCATGACGTCCTCCTCAGGACGCCACGATTATGCAAAGTCGTTGCGCACGACCGCAGTAGTCAAACCCTTGAAAGCAAGCCTGGTTTCCATCCCCTAATCGTCGCTTTCAGCATAAAACCGGACTCCGCATTAAACCGGCCCGTTGAAGACTGGGGAAAACTGCCGGGAGACGCGGCGGCTGTGACCGCAATGCTGGACCGCATCCTGCATCACGGGCATGTACTCAAGTGCGGACCCAGGAGCTGGCGCACAAAAGCGGCAGTCACTGCGACGGAGACAGTCGCATGATCCAGGGCAGAACCAGCCTGCGGCAGCAAGGAATCGGATCTCCCCTTTCCCGTTTCCCCTCCGGGGAAAAGCCGGGGCGGGCGGGTTCCCCCACGCCGCGCACGCTGGCCGCCAGCCAACTGCGCTGGCACCCATCGATGCCGCGACTCCCCCCGCAAGAGGGATTTCAAAACGCTCCGCTGAAATCCCCCTTGCGCGATCTCCCTGCCGGCCAGGCCGGCATCGAAGCGAAGAAATACTTGCCAGATCAACGGCTGGTAAGGTACAACAGATCTTGTCCTGAGCAAGAGTTCCGTTGGCCGGTTTTGAAGTGATCATGTATGGCCGGTTTTGAGGTGATCACTGAGG
>DASRLI010000385.1:0-8806 GCA_035648535.1 Occallatibacter sp.
CGGGTCTTTCGGGTTCTTCAAATCCACAAGCTGGCGAGCTCCTGTCGGGCAGGATTCGCAGCACGCGGTCGTAAGCCCCTTGGTTATCCGGTGGTAACAAAGCGTGCACTTGTCCGCGACGTGCTTCTCAGGATGAATGTACCGGCATCCATACGGGCAGGCCTGTACGCAATAAGCACAACCCAGGCAGTACTTTTGATCCACCAGCACCACGCCATCCGGACTGGTGAAGGTCGCTCCAACCGGACAAACCTGGGTGCAGGGAGAATCCGCGCAATGATTGCAGAGCTTGGGAACAAAGAAATATTTCCCCGCATCTTCCTCTGCGACGGGAAATCCTTCCTTGCCTCCGTCCGGCGAAATCACCTGCGGGTTCACCATGTTCTCGTCCGTCACGTGATAACGCTCGACCCAGGTGCGGAAGTGTCCATCCGGCACATCGTTTTCCGTCTGGCAGGCTCTCACGCAGTTGCCGCAGCCGATGCACTTCGGAATGTCGATCAACATTCCCCACCAGTGATCGGACATCTTGTAGTTCGGCGATTCTTCCGGGGTTCCCGCAAGTACGGACTTCCACGCGACCGCCGCCGCCGGCACTAAGACAAGGAAATGACGCCGGGATAAATTCACTTCGCACCTCCTGCACTCATGGCCGGACTGTGTGGATTGTGGCAAGTCTCGCAGGGCAACCCGTTTGAGTGTTCTGCCGGCACCACTTGCGGAAAGCCTTTGGGCTTGGCAGCGCTGGTCGTGTGGCAGCGCGCGCAAAGGACGGCCGTGTCAGGCAGCACCGGCTTGATTGAAGGGTCGTCCGCATGATTCGCCAATGCCCCGTGGCAGGCCTCGCAATTTACGTGCGCATGTTTGCCGTTCTTTTTTGCGTCCAGAATGTCGGTATGGCAGCCTTCGCAAGTCTCATGACCGGCAAACTTCACCGGGCGGGCTGCCATCTCACCGATGGCTGCACCGCGATAATGCCCGTACTGTCCAAAACTCTTTGGAACAACGTAGTGCCGCACCACCAGAAACACCAGGAAGGCGAGGACAAACAGCCCCGCGAACCGGAAAAGATGTCCTGCTTCCTTAAAAGCGCTCATGAAAGGTAATCTCCGTATGAACCCTGCCGCGAGGTCGCACATACCTGTCTCATGTGATTTGGAGCACTCCTCGCATCTGTGAAGGTATAAGAGCTCGCCCCCTTGCCGATGTGAGTTAAATCACATGCGGCTGTGACGTCCATCGCTTTCGGTGGCGCAGATCACCAAATGAGCACATTCCCCTCTTTGCCGAGGGCGTCTCATTGTCCAACCGCCTTTCGCCTGAAAGCGATACGATTAAATCTGGGAGCGTTGAATGCCAAGAATTCTCGATGGTGCCGCCATTGCCGCAGCCATCAAGCACGAAGTCGCCGAAGAAGTGAAGCTGCTCGCCGCCCAGGGCATCCGTCCCGGACTCGCGGCCGTGCTCGTCGGCAACGCCGCCGCCTCTGAAATCTATGTCCGCAGCAAGGTTCAGGCCTGCGCCGAACTCGGGATCTACAGCGACCTGATCACGCCGCCTGAGGACATCACCACCGAAGCCATGCTTGACCTGGTTGCCGCCCTCAATTCTCGTGACGAAATCGACGGCATCCTGATTCAGTTGCCTCTACCCCGCCAGGTCGACGCCAAAGTTCTCCTCGATGCCATTGCGCCTGAGAAGGATGTGGACGGGTTCCACCCCGTGAATGCAGGCCGTCTGCAGGCGGGCCGGCCCGCTCTCGCGCCATGCACCCCGGCTGGCGTCATTGAAATTCTGCAGCGCAGCAACATTCCTATTTCCGGCCAACACGCAGTGGTGGTGGGCCGCAGCGACATTGTGGGCAAGCCCGCAGCCATGCTGCTGCTCCACCAGAACGCCACCGTGACGATTTGTCATTCCAAAACGCGAGACCTCGGAGAGGTTACTCGCCAGGCCGACATCCTGGTGGCCGCCATCGGCCGCCCCGGCTTCATCACCTCTGAGATGGTCAAGCCCGGCGCAACCCTCATCGATGTAGGTATTAATCGCATCACAACCCGAGAAGAGTTCGATCGCTACTTTGCCGGTAACGCCAAGCGAGAAGCCACCTTTGCCAAGCGCGGCTCCGTCATCGTTGGCGACATCCACCCCAAAGCCTTCGAACTCTCCGGTGCTTATACGCCAGTTCCCGGCGGTGTCGGGCTCCTGACCATCGCCATGCTCATGTCCAACACCGTGCGCGCCGCCCAAATGCGGCGAGGGCTCTAACCCATGCTCAGAGTAGGACTCACCGGCGGCCTGGGCAGCGGCAAGAGCACCGTCGCAGGCCTTTTGCGCGAACTCGGTGCCGAGGTCGTTGAAGCCGATGCGCTGGGCCGCCAGGTGATGGAACCCGGCCAGCAGGTTTACCAGGAGATTGTGCGTGCATTTGGCCCGGAAGTTGTTGGTCCCGATGGCCGCCTCAACCGCGCTCGTCTTGCTCAGTTGGCATTTCAGGATGGCCGCCTCAACGACCTCAACGCCATCGTTCATCCGGCCGTAATCGCTGCACAACAGACCTGGGTGGACGCGGTTTTTGCGCGCGATCCCGCCGCCGTCGCCGTGATCGAGTCGGCTCTGATTTTTGAGGTGGTGCGCGACGCCCGTGCTCGGGGCGAAAGGCAAGGCATGCTGGCCGATTGGCGACGACGCATTGACCGCATCCTCCTGGTCACCGCGCCCGATGAGCTCAAAATCGCCCGCTATGTGGCGCGTATCAACCCGCCGGCCACCGCCCGTGAAGCCGTCGAAGCAGATGCCCGCCTCCGCCTCTCCCACCAGATTCCCGATGCTGAAAAAGCCTCTATGTCCGACTATGTAATTGACAATAAGAGCGATATGGAAGCGCTCCGCGCTCAGGTCAATGCTCTCTGGCAGCTCCTCAAGAGAGACAGCAACAATTCTCCTCGGGACTTGTCTTTAAAATAGGATGTGGGAACTGCGCCATTCCTTTGGAACTGCGGCGAGTTGCCACCGTATCTGTGTAAGGAAGGTTTTTGGGTCTACAGCGATGAGACTGCGACGGGTGATTTTTGTTCTTTTGCTTGTGGGCGGGTTTTGGTACCTAACCACCCACCTCTCCAATCATTTGGGTCATTTTTCACTTTTCAATGCGAGTGGTTCCAGCTCCCCGCTGGAACTCACCGAGGCTCAGGCAGCCCCCGCCTTCGATGCCGAGGAAGTGAACAATATCTCCGTCTATAAAAGGGTGCAGCCCTCCGTGGTCAACATCACCTCCACCACGCTGGTCTTCAATTTCTTTTATGGAACGGTGCCCCAGCAGGGCCAGGGTTCTGGGTTCGTTCTCGACAAGGCCGGCCATGTGCTCACCAACTTTCACGTTGTTGAGGGAGCCAATCGCGGCATCGAAGTCATGCTCAGCAACAAACACCGCTACCAGGCAAAGGTAGTCGGTAGCGACAAGGTCCATGACCTGGCGCTCCTGCAAATCGACGCGCCCAACCTTCAACCGGTTACGCTGGCTGACTCCACCGAACTCGCCGTCGGGCAAAAGGTCTACGCCATCGGCAATCCCTTCGGCCTCAGTGGCACCATGACCACCGGCATCATCAGCTCCATCCGCTCCATCCGCAACGCTGACGGCGCGCCGATTGAAGACGCCATCCAGACCGATGCAGCCATCAATCCCGGCAACTCCGGCGGACCGCTGCTCAACTCCCGCGGCGAAGTCATAGGCATCAACACCATGATCGCCTCCAACGGCGCCGACCAAAGCTCCGGCATCGGCTTTGCCATTCCCATCAATACTGCAAAGGCAGTCCTCGCTGACCTTACCCGTTACGGGCGCGTGCGCCGTCCCTCGCTAGGTATCGTCTCCTATGCCATCGGACCAGATCTGGCCTCGCAAATGGGCCTGGCTGCAGACACTGGCGTCTTGATTCAGCGCGTCATCCCCGGGGGAGCGGCAGAGCGTGCCGGTCTCCACGGCGGCAACCAGCAGGCCTATGTCGGCAATACGCCCATCATGCTTGGCGGCGATCTCATCGTTGCCATCGACGGACAGCAGGTCACCGGTCCGCAAGACATCAGCGCCCTCATGGACAAACACCAGGCCGGCGACACCATCAGCGTCACTCTGCTGCGCGGGAAAAAGCAGATCACTCTCAAATTGATTCTGGGAGAAGCCAGGGAAGAAAATACCTAGGCGGGAATTGAATCTATTCATTTGACATAAGAATCCAGCGGGCCGCTCCCATACCGGAAGCGGCCCGTTCTCTTTCTACGAACTAGAACCCTGCCTGCACCTCATACAGCTCCGCATGCGCCACCTGCATCCGCGCCATCGCAACTGGCTCACCATAATGGCGGGCCACAATTTCTGCCGCCTGCGTTTCGTTCAGGTAAGGTCGCACCGCGGCCATCTTGATCGTTGAACGAGCCGCCATCTGCGCAACTGCGGCTTTGTTTGAAACCGATTGAACCAGGGCCAGAATTGCGGTCACTATAGTTCCAACTGCCTGAATTGTCTCCAACCCATGTTGCTGGCTTGCGGGATTAACGATCCTGGCAGCCTGCAGCAATGCAGCGTTCACCTGCTGCTGAAACGTCACAACCTGGTTTTGCATTTGCGCCAGCGTGCTCGCCGAGGGGTTGGCCAGGTACGCCTTCGCCTGCACTGACAACAAGTTTGACGCCGCGTTGAATCCAGCAGTAGCATCAGCAAACACCTGCGCATCCGTCGGTGCAAGCAGCGCTCCAGCCGAGTTCACCGTCGCCACCGCGCTTTGCAGGGCTGGAGTCCAGTTCACGATGTTCCGGGCCACTATCGCTTGCGAGCAACCGCCCAAATAGGGCAACGGCAACAGCAGCGCGATCAACGCCCACGCGCCCAATTTTGCGGTGCTTCCAGATGAAGGTGGCGCCTCGCTCGGGTCCTTGGCCAGCAGACCCAGCAAGGCGGAAGCAAGCGCGCTCACCAGCGTGATCACCGAGCCGGATCCCGCGTTGCCCAGAGTGATGCCTTGCTGCGAAAGAACTCCGGCAATGCTGACCACCGCAATCAACAACCCCACAGCCGATGTCTTTGGATGATTCCAGATATTCGAAAAAACATTCATTCAGTTAGCTCCTTCAATTCACAAATTGCTGTTAGAATTTCACGCCCAGACTTTTCAGAAATGTCTTCACCTCTGGCCACGCGGCCTTCAGATCGGTCGCTGTCTCGATATCCAGAGGAATGTTGAGCGGGTTCGCCGCTGCGCCAGCGAGCTCCGCAAGCGGCTTCTCCATCGCAGCCGCCAGGATGGCGAGCGCCGCAATCACTTTGGGTGCGGCAAACAGAACCTTCTCGGCGCCAGTCAGCCACTTCAGGACATCCTCTGCCCCGATTTCAATCCCCTTTTCGATATTCACAAGAATGTTCGCCATTCAATTCGCTCCTCTTCATGTCCTGGGTTCATTCCGCGCTTTTCATCCGATCCCTGGATTCCGCTGGCCGGCACGTCAGGAGCCGGCCAATGGAATCGGGAGATGGAACAGCTTTCAGAATCCGGATGTTGCCGTGGTACCGGTCCTGCATCCGGTGAAAAGCTGCCCATCATGCAGACAGCGACGTCTCCGCACCCCGGGGTGGTGCATCCCGGCGCCTTCCACTCCTGCGATTCTCCAATCGCTTCTTGCCCAATCCGTCGCTCCCGAGTGGCTTCTTCTTCCCGGCCCCGACCGACGTGTTTTCGTCGTCGGAGCCGAAGAAAAGCCACCCTGCCCAGCACGGGTAAGGTCAAGTGAATTGGAAAACCGCTCGTTGGGGGAGGGCGTGCTCATTCGCCCGGCGCGGCACTTCCGTCGTCTGTCTGGCTACTCTTTAAGGTTAGGCAATCAGAGGTATATCTTCGGCAAGGCAATCTATAGGAATAAGAATCTAAGAATCAAACATTTATATAGCGTGCCAGGAATCGCCCGCTTGACACTCGGCAAGGACTTTAAAGAACTCCTTCATTTGTTTGCAGTAAATCCCAATGACTGGTCGCTGAGTGCGTCTAGTGAACATCCCGCTTCAAAAACCTGCGCCCGCGAATCTCATACTCTCCGCTCGCCACCAACCCAATGGCCTCGCTGTATGCGATATGTTCCTCGGTCAAAATCCGCTCCGAAAGCGCATGCGCATCGTCGCTTTCCAGCACTGGAATTGCCCGCTGCAACACGATCACTCCATGATCCAGATCTTCATCCACAAAGTGCACCGTGCAGCCGGCCACTTTCACTCCGTAAGCAAAAGCCTGCTCCTGCGCTGCCAGCCCCGGAAAAGCAGGGAGCAGCGACGGATGGATATTCAGAATGCGACTGGGAAACGCCGCCACAAACTCCGGCGACAGCAGACGCATGTAGCCGGCCAGGCACACCAGGTCCACATCTTGCGCCTTCAGGCACGCAATCATCGCGGCGTCGTGCTCAGTGCGCTTGCGCCCCTTTGAAACCAGAACCTCATGCGGGAGCCCCAATTCCTGCGCGGCCTTAACGCCCCCGGCCTCGGCCACGTTTGAAACCACGACCGCAATCTCTACGCCTTTGAGTCTTTTCGCGCGAATCGACTCGGCGATCGCCAGAAAGTTCGAGCCCCGACCGGACAGCACGATCCCCAGCCGCATCGGCCTATCGCCGGCCTTCCGTTCGGAACCGCTCACGTGTACTGCACCCGGCGCTCGCCCTTAACCACGCGCCCAATCACATAGAACTTCTCTTCCGCGCGGTCCAGCAGATTCTTCGCCCTCGTAAACTTCGCCGCCGGAATCGCCGCAATCAGCCCCACGCCCATGTTGAATGTGCGCATCATCTCTTCTTCCGACACCTGCCCCAGCGTCCGCAGGTGCTCAAAGATCGGTAGCACCGGCCACGAACCGGTCTCGATCTGAGCGCCCGTGTTCTTGGGCAGAATCCGCGGCAAATTCTCCGTAATCCCACCTCCGGTAATGTGCGCCATGCCGGTCGTCAGCCCCGCTGCCACCAGCTTTTGAATCACGTGCAGATAACTGCGATGCGTCTTCATCAGCGCCGTCCCGGCCTTCTCCTTGATTGCCGTTACGTATTGCGTAGGCTTGTATCCTGCAACCTCAAACAGCAGTTTGCGCGCCAGCGAATAGCCGTTCGTATGCAGCCCGGTCGACGGCAGCCCAATCAGCACATCGCCGGCCTTGATGCCCGCTCCGGTCACCATCTTGTCGCGGTCAACCGCACCCACAATGAACCCCGCCAAGTCGTACTCCCCGTCGTTGTAGAACCCCGGCATCTGTGCCGTCTCGCCGCCGATCAGCGCGCACCCATTGGCCCTGCAGGCATCAGCCAGCCCCGTTACCACGCTCTCCGTAACCTCCGGATCCAGCCGGCCCGTGGCCAGGTAGTCCAGAAAAAACAGCGGCGTCGCGCCCTGCACCGCGATGTCGTTCACGCAGTGATTCACCAGGTCCGCGCCCACCGTGCGGTGCTGTCCCAGTTCAAACGCAATCTTCAGCTTCGTTCCCACCCCATCCGCCGAACTCACCAGGATCGGGTTCTTCCACCGCTGCAAATCCAGCCGGAATAGCGCGCCAAACCCGCCGATTCCTCCCAGCACATTGCGGTTAAAGGTCTTCTGGGCCAGGAACTTGATGCGTTCCTTGGCGCGGTCGCCTCGGCTGATGTCAACGCCGGCATCTGCATACGTCACGGGTTTTTGCTTGGGTTCGTTAGGCACAATAAGAACTTTCTGCGTGTGGAGTGTAGGCCGGCGCGGATGCCCGGAAAGGTCGATTCTAGCAGGATTAGTACGTCACAAAATCCACCGGCCACGAATCCGATCTCACCCTCAGATCAACTACCTGCGCGAAAGAATGGAAAGTCGGCTTGACATCCAACTTCTCCCGCGCTACTCTGATTTGGAAAGTCAGCTTTACATGACGCCCTCAATCACAAACCGGATCAAGGAACTCCGCACCGACCGCGGATGGACACAGGAGCAGCTTGCCCACGCCGTCGGCGTCTCCCGCCAGAGCATCAACTCCATCGAGCGCAACCGCTACGTCCCCAGCCTCGAGCTCGCCCTCACCTTCGCCCGCATCTTCGCCTGCCCCACCGACCAGATCTTCCGCCTGGAGAGCGAATCATGACTCATCCCATTCTCAGCAGAATTCCCATCCTTGGCAGATTCGTCGACGAGCGCTTTCTCGAGCACCGCCGCCGCTCTTCCAGCATTGCCGGCATCGCCGCTGCATGTCTTGCGGTAGTCCTCTTTGAATACCGCTTCTTCTGGAATCACATCTGGAGTTGGGACCTGCTCGCAATCGCTCTAACTTTCGTTGCCATCAAGATGTCCCTCTTCACCTGGTTCCGTTTCAGAGACTAAAACCCGAAAGGAGAATCCGTCATGTGCCTCGCAAGAAGAGATCTCACACCCAAAGCCCGCCGAATCCTCGCCATCGGCAACCTTTGTCTCGCTGGCGGCCTCACGTTGTCGCTCTTCGACAAAGACATCGATGTCCATTACGCAAACCTCTATGACGGCCTTCGCGGATTTTTTATCGGTCTCGCCATCGCCCTCATCTTCTGCGCGTCCCGCCTCTCCGGCAAATGCTCCGCAAGCCAGCCCTAATCCCGGTTCGGTCAATCGAATCTCAACTTCGTTGCACAGGCGCAGTCAAGCCATCGGAGGCACAAACATGATCCTTCGCAACCTGCAGAAAGCTACCGAAAAGATGATCCCGGTCGCCATGACGTTTGTAGTTGTTGGCTTGTCGATCCTCTTGATCGGAATCGCCTGGCCTCATTTTTCGCC
>DASRLI010000386.1:0-18176 GCA_035648535.1 Occallatibacter sp.
GATCACGTGCGCCACGTTGGCCACGTCGATGCCGCGAGCGGCAACATCAGTGGCAACAAGTACGCGGTGATGACCCTCGGAGAAGCTGCGCAGGGCGGCGTTGCGTTGCGCCTGCGAGCGGTCGCCGTGAATCTGTGTTGCCGACCAGCCTGAGCGAGCCAGGCGACGTGCGACACGGTCAGCGCCGTGCTTGGTGCGCACGAAGACCAGGAAGCTACCCTTCTCGGAGCCGAGCAGGTGCTCGAGCAATTCCTGCTTTTTGTCGGGTGCGACTTCAAAGGTGCGCAGCTCCACATTCTCAGCGGGCTTGAGCACCGAGCCGATTTCGACGCGGGCGGGGTTGTTGAGATACTTGCGCGCCACTTCCTTAACCGGGCCTTCGAGCGTGGCCGAGTAGCAGAGAGTCTGGCGAGTGGCTGGCAGCGTGGTCGCGATGCGGGCGATGGCGGGCTGGAAGCCCATGTCGAGCATGCGATCCACTTCGTCGAGAACCAGGATCTTTACCTGGTCGAGGCGCACGAGGCGGCGCTTGATGTAGTCCTCAAGGCGGCCGGGGGTAGCAACAATAAGCTTTGCGCCGCGGCGAATCGCGTCAAGCTGCGACCGCTCTTGCATCCCGCCAACCACGAGGGCGACGGTCTGCTCAGAGCTGGAGCGGATGGCAAGAAAAGCCTGCTCCACCTGCATGGCCAGCTCGCGCGTGGGCAGCAGGATGAGGGCATGCGCCGCGGGTCCGCGTGCGCCTGACTTTTGCAGCATCTCCACGATGGGGATGAGGAAACCGAGCGTCTTGCCGGTTCCGGTCTGGGCGGTGGCCAGCACGTCGCGGCCTTCAAGTGCCGGAGGAATACAGCCGGCCTGAACTGGGGTTGGGATTTCAAACTTGTTGGCGTTGAGCCGCGCCATAAGCGGCGCGGACAAATTGAACTGCGAAAACTGAGTAGTCAAGATAATTCTTTCCTGAGCTCCGGGAGCCCCTTTCCTGGGGCCTGCACTCGGAACCGGACCTGGAGGCGCGCGTCCTAAGAGGGCACAGGCCTACTTATTAATATGCGTAAGGGAGAACCGAAAGTCGTTCAAGAAGACTGGCCACCAGCATTCAAAAGGGGAGAATGCCCTGGCCCGGAGCTGCCACACGCTACTTCATCGCCGGACGGCACATAGACGACCGGCACCACTATCCCGCTTGCTCCCGGTGTTGAGCGCGCCCGTTCCATTCCCATGCTTCATTCATGGAGGCTGCGCTTTAACGCCTGCCGGGGACCAACACATGGTCCAAGGCAGAGTTCCCGGGTGGGAAACTCAAGTGGCTACGCTGTAGGGGCTTGGGGAAATCTGTGCAAGGCAGGCTGCCGTCTAACAGGCAGAATACCGCTCACGGCCAAATCACTGAGCGCAACTACAGTGTAGCATAGTTTCGCTTTTCGCTCGCCCCGGTGAGTTGAATGAGCCATTTCAATCGCAACAGGCACCTTCCTAGCTACCTGATAAGTCGTTGATTTTGAATCCCTCCTGGAGGGAGGAGCCGAGAAGAGCCCAGGGTGTAGCGAAGCGCAACCCTGGGATCGCCATCAAAGCGAAGAGAGCCGCCGCGTAGGGTCGGCACGAGACCCTCGCCTTATGGACGATCAGGCCTTTCCACTCATCCGCGCGTCCGGCAGCCCAAGCCGCCGCTTGATCTCCAGCAGCTCCTGAATCTTGTTTTCAGGAAAAAACTTCAACGGCTTCCCGATCTGTTGCGCAATCAGATAGGTCTTGCAGTAGGTGTCGAAGGTCTCGACGAACCACTCGGCATGGCTCACGGTGTCGGCCCAGCACACGATGCCATGATTCGACAACAGAATCGTATTGTGGTCGCGAACGAACGGGCGCACGGTCTCTGCAAAAGCCTGCGTCCCCGGAGTTTCATAGGGAGCCACGGCGGCGGGACCAATCGAAGTTTCGTACTCCGAAATCAGCCCGATCGGCGGCACCGTGCCGGTCATCGCAAAGGCAGTTGCATAGGGCGGATGGCAATGAACCACGGCGCGGGCGCGGGGGTTGCTCCGATAAATCTCAAGATGCAGCAACAGTTCGCTGGTGCGCATACGATTGCCGGCCAAAATATTTCCGTCGAGATCCGAGAGGCAGATATCGGACGGCTCCATGTCGCGCTTGCACATCATGGTCGGTGTGCAGAGCAGGTAGCTCTCGCCGAGCCGCACACTGATGTTTCCGCCGTTGCCGTCGACATACTGCCTCTCCCACAACTTGCGGCCGACAGTAATAATCTCCACGCGCAGCGCATGGGCCTCGGGGGAACTGGCCGCCGTGAGCGGCGAGGTTTCGTCCTGGGCGAACGGCGCCTGGGAAGGCTCCGGCAGTTCCTTCGTCTGCTCCGCTGGCGGAACCAGTGTCTGCTCCATGATCGGCCTCACGCGAGTGATGGTTTGGCGAAATGCGCCAGGATGGCGCACCCGTCTCTCTTATTTTGTCGTGGAAAGGAGCGTTGCCACGTGACAGGGATCACAAAGGGCAGAGGAGAATCTCGGGCTATAGCATTTTCGAAATTGGTGTAGACCGAAGGCACTATGCTAAGTGGCTTTTTCCTCAAGAAAAAGCCACATTTCAATGCTCTTAAAAAGGCTACGTGTATTCCGAAAATGCTCTAGTCTCCCGGCACCAGCCTCCTCTGCAGTGCCTCAAGCGTCTGCCCCTTGGTTTCCGGATAGAAGAACAGCACCACCACAAACTGCACCACCGTCATTACGGCGAAGAAGGCGAAGGGCGTTTGTGTGTGGAAGGAGTGTACGACCACCGGAAACAGCAGTGCGATGGCGGCATTCATGAACCAGTGACTGGCACTGCCCACGCCCTGTCCCTTGGAGCGAACCGAAGTGGGAAACACTTCGCCGAGATACACCCAGATGACGGCTCCCTGCGAGATCGAGAAGAAGGCGATGTACGTAACCAGAATTCCGAGCAGCGCGCTTTGATGCGATTGCGTATAGAAGACCCAGGACACGCCGGCGAGGCAGGCGGAACAGCCCACGGCGCCGATCAGCAGCAGAGTCTTCCGGCCCAGCTTGTCGATCAGCGACATGCCCACCAGCGTGAACGTAAAGTTGGTGGCGCCGATGGCAATTGCCTGCTGGTCGCTTGAAATCTGGCTGAATCCCGCGGCGGCAAAGATGTTGTTGAGGTAATAAAGGATGGCGTTGATGCCCGCGAGCTGATTAAAGGCCCCGAGGGAGATGGCGAGAAACAGCGGATAGCGGTATTTCCAGCGGAAGACCGGCTCGTGCGCAATCGAGTGTTCCTGGGCTAGTGCGGAGCGGATGTCCGCCAGCTCGCCCTCCGGATCCTCTTCGCCCATCGACTTGAGCACGGCAAGCGCTTCGTCAATGCGATTCCTTGAAGCAGAGAAGCGCGGGCTGCGCGGTATGCCGAACAGTAGCGCCAGAAACGCAACGGCCGGAAGCGCGGCTATCCCCACCTGCCAGCGCCACTCGGTCGCCCCCAGATGCAGCGTGCGAATGGCGTAATTGGAGGTGTAGGCCACCATAATGCCGAAGACCACATTGAGCTGGAATGCGGCCACCAGCCGCCCGCGCCACTTGGCCGGAGCAAGCTCGGCAATGTAAACCGGCCCCAGCACTGACGAAGCGCCAATGCCCAACCCGCCGATGAAGCGGAACACCATGAACGAGTACCAGCCCCAGGCCAGGCCGCAACCGATAGCGGAGACCACATACAGAACGGCCGTAATGCGCAGCGTCTCGCGACCGCCCAGCCTTTGCCCAATGGTGCCGGCGCCGAGCGCTCCAATCACCGTGCCTACCAGGCCGATGGCTACCGTCATGCCCTTTTCCCAGGGGCTCAAACCGTAGAGGCGTACCAGGGCATCGATGGCCCCTGCAATGACGACGGTATCGAATCCGAACAGCAGCCCACCCAGGGCGCCGGTCAGGGTGGCTTTCATCAGGTTGACGTTTGGACGCATAGTCTCCGTTCCCGTAAATCCCAAACCATCCTACAGACTGGTGCGGCAAGCGGGCAAAATCGGACGCTCTCATCCTGTTCTGTCGCGGCTGCCCCTCGAAGACCCGGTTCGGCGAGTTCTGATCTTTCTCAGGAGTAATTGACTGCGCAACCGGCTATAATCGGCTGCGCGAAAGTTTTGCGAACTTTCGGCGAGTGTTTCCGCATGGAACTCCGTCCTGTCCTTTTCAAAAGTCTTCGGCCGAGCAATGTGGCCAGGAAAGCTGATCGAAGGGCGGGTTGGCTCCTGCCACTTGAAAGGGACGTCGATGAAAGACCGCATGCGCAGGATCATGCAATGCCGCACGACAGTGTGCGTGGCTGTTTTGTGTTTCGCCGCGGCGGTTGGCGCACAGACCACAGAGTGGAAATCGTACAGCTATCCGGCCGACGGATTCCAGGCCTCCTACCCATCTGTGCCGGAGATGACAAAGAGGGACATTCCGACCGATGGCGGCTCGTTCGAATTGCGCTCGTACATCGCGCAGGTCTCCCCTGTAGCACTATTCATTGGAGTCTGCGACTACGGCTCCAAGGTCGCGGGCACTGATCCGCAAACGGTGCTGCAAGGGGCAAAGAACGGAGCTTTAGCCAACTCCAGTTCACACCTGGTGAGCGAGAAGAAAATCACGCTCGGCGTTTACCCAGGCATCGAATTTGAAGCGGAAAGCGACGCCGCGCACTTTACCGCCCGCATTTACATTGTGGGCTCGGTGCTTTACCAGACGCTGGTGGTTGTGCCGCTGGGCAAGCCTTACGACGATACCACTCGCTTTCTTGACTCGTTTCAATTGATCGCACGTACGACCAATTAAATTTGCGTCCGGTCAGCTCCCGGTGTGCGGGTTGCCGGGCAATACAGCCAGGATGCGGCAGCGGCGTTTGTCGGCCGCGCTCCAGACCAGCACGATCTCGCTTTCAATGTAGGCGCAATCGCCGGCTTCGAGCACTTCCTGCATGCCGCCGGCATCTAGCTGCAAGCGGCCTTCCAGCACATAAACCACGCCGCTGGTCCCCCGAAAGCAATCCGCCGTACTGTTAGCCGCGCCGGGAGAGAACTCGATCATCTGCGCCAACAGCCGGGGGTTTTCGCTGGTCACATTCAGAGGCGTAACCATCACCGGCTCCAGTCCGCGGCCATTGCCCTCCAGGTGCGCCTTGCGTGTGATGGAGAGCGTATGGCGCGCCGGCTCAGCGAAGAAGTAGCTCATCCCCACTCCATAAACGCGGCTGATGGTAGCCAGCGTGGGCAGGGTGGGAATCATGCGGTCGGTTTCCAATTTCGATAGAAGAGCGGTTGACAGGCCGGTCTCGCCGGCAAGCCGGGAAAGCGTGAGCCGCTTCTGGGTACGCAGCGAACGCAGCTTCAGGCCAATGCAATAGGGCTCCAACGACCATTGGGCATAAGAAACTGTCTTGGACATGCAGACTTCCTTTCGGATCCGGTAACAGTTTCGTGTCTGGTTACAGACTCCAAAATAATTCTCGCAGAGTGCTTGTCTGCTGCGGTTGAATTATTTCTGAAGTTTTCCAGCAGTTTCGGCTGCTCGCAGTCAGGGACAGCCCAACTGCGGCCCCGTCGAATGCGGCAGACAGAATCCGCTTCCGGGCCACGGAGATCCAGATTGCAGGTTCGAGGGGTTACAACGCGTACCCGCCTGAGCCGCATCGAATGTTTCGATACCCAGAGTGTATGGACGGGCCCCACACCGCACCCCAAAATCCTGAAGTGAGGACTGCCTTGAAATGACCAAGCTATCGATTCTCATTCCCTTTCCATTCCGAAGCGTCCGGCCTCTCGCGCTCAACGCCGCCCTGTGCGCGGGCATTCTCTGCGCCGCCCAGGGCAAACCCGCCGCAAACCCGGATTCCGACGTGCTGGTGTTGAGCAACGGAGACACGCTGCACGGCAAATTCCTGAGCGAAGCGGCGGGAAAGGTCAACTTCCACAGCGATCCGCTGGGGGACGTTTCGCTGGGTTGGGACAAGATCAAAGAGCTGCACACAAACCAGAAGTTCGCCGTGCTGGATGACAAGGTAAAATCGCGCGGCAAAAAGGCTGCAAGGCAGATTCCCGAGGGAACCATGGACGTGGCAGACCAGGCGGTCACTGTGCATCCTGAAAACGCCGCCGCGGCAGCGCCGATTCCCGTCAAGAACGCGCAGTTCATTATGGATGCGGCCGCGCTGGACAAACAGTTGAATCACGAGCCGGGCTTCTTCGCAGGCTGGAATGGCGCAGCCACCGCCGGAGCAACACTGGTGACCGCGACGCAGAATCAGTACACCGTGTCGGGAAGCGTAGGCCTGGTGCGCGTTGTTCCCACAGTTGACTGGCTGAATCCGCGCGATCGTACTTCGGTGGACTTCACCGGGTCGTTTGGAAAGATAACGCAGCCTGCTTATTCATCCGGGGGCACAACCGTGCCGGCAGTCGTGTCGAAGTCGGCGATCTATCACGCGGGCGCTGAGCGCGACGAGTATCTTTCCCCGCGATTCTTCGCCCTGGGGCAAACGGCCTTCGATCACAACTTCGGCCAGGACCTGGACCTGCAGCAGATCTACGGCGGAGGCTTTGGATGGACGGCCTTGAAGACTCCCAAGCAGGAGGCGGACCTGAAAGGAACCATGCAGTACGAGAAGCAGCAGTTCATCACCGGCGGCTCCGGCGGTAACCAAAATCTGATTGGATCGACTTTCGCTGCCAATTACGTTCTGCACCTCAAGCTGTTCACGTTTATACAGGGTGTTGCGTATATTCCCGCCTACAACAATACCCATGCGTATTCCGCCAATGAGACCAACACGTTCGTGTTGCCCGCTTACAAGCGTCTGAGCTTCTCCCTGGGTACGATGGACAGCTACTTGAACGATCCTCCAGTGTCGTTGCCGCCCACCAAGCGGAACTCATTCCAGTTCACGATGGGACTGACCTACGCAATCAAGTCGAAGTATTGATTCAGCCTGCAATGGGGGAGTCAACGATTTGGCGGCGATGTTGCGCTGAAAAAGGGTTCGGTCGCGCTACGTGACGCGCACGGCCTGGAGCCCTGCTTGCTCGTCTGCACCCTCAAGCCGCAAAGATTGTTAGAGATAGATTCTGTTCGTTTTGTTTACCAACTTGGTACTAAGTAACCACTTTGAATTACTTAAAGCTGAAGAAATTGGAAGTTTCCTACACCCCACACAGCGGCAAGAGTCGATAATCAAGGTACAAAAACTGTGCTCATTGAAACACAGAAGATCAAAGAAATTGCTGCTTCATTTCTTTTCCCGGATCGTGTACCTGAAGGGGTTTGAGGCCCCTGCAGGCCCTCCCATTCGACCTGGTCGAATGGCGTAACGTCGGCGGACTGGTTCGCCAGAAGTCCGAAGAACTGCGTTGGATCGGATGCGTCAGCGTATTTCAGTACCACCGGGCCTTGAAAAGCCGGGGTTATCTTTTGCGGGCTTCCGCCTGGAAGCCGACGGCACTCTTTTGCGCGGGGTGACGCCGGTTCACCTGCCCCCGAAAGAGCTGGCGGCGCTCGAACTGCTGCTTGCCAATGCCGGCCACATCGTCACTCCTCTGCAACTGCGCCAGGCTCTTTGGGGCGATGTGCATGTCTCGGCAGACAGCGTACCCAAGTGCGTGTCTTCGCTGCGCGCGCGTCTGGAACCCGAGCAGTGCATTCAAACCGTATACAAGCGCGGATACCGCTTTACCGCCGGGGTGCGGGCACATGGAGCCGGGCCGGGCGGGATGCTACTGCGGTTAGCAATTCTGCCCTTCACCGCCGGACACGGCGTTCCTGACCACCTTGGTCCGGTTCTTGCCGAGGAGTCCATGGCAAGGCTCAGCGGTGCGCGGCCTCCCGTTGTTGCCGTGCTCGCGCAGGATTCAGTGTTCACGCTGGCCAGCCGCGGAATGACCGCGCTCGAGACCGGCGAGGCACTAAAAGCCGACCTGGTTCTGGCTGGAACCCTGACCGCACTGCCAATGCACTACCGGCTGCGCACTGAAATGATCCGTGTAGACGGCGGAACACAGGTCTGGGTGGAAGACCTACTGGTGGAGCGAAACAGGATCGCGGGATTGGAGACAGGGCTGGTCAACCGCCTGGTCTTCCGCCTGGGTGCAAAAATCCCAACGCTCTTGGCGTCTGCATCATCACAAAAGGAGGGCCTCTCAATTTCCGCTGTTGCCGAACCTGGGCAGGAAATCGCCGTCGAACACCGTGAAGCCTACGAGATTTTTCAGCGCGCACACCATGAATGGCAGACATTGCAGCGCCACCGCATGCAGGATGGCCTGCAGCATCTGCTGCGCGCCACCGAGCTTGATCCGTCGCTGATCGGCGCGCGCGTAGACCTGGCGAATCTGTGCATCACCCAGAGTCTCTACGGCTTCATGTCTCCCACGGTTGCTGCAGACATCGTGCGGCGCAACGCTGAATCCATCCCGGACGTAACCGTTCGTGCCGAGGCAATTCTGCCTGCGCTGGGCTGGGTCCGGCTCCACGTGGACCGCGATTTGCCGGCGGCGCTCTCGGCCTTCTCGCTCTCTGACCATCTGCCTCACGACCCGTGGATCACGCGTGCGCGCTCCACCTTCGCACTGAGCCGGCATCGTTTTGGCGAAGCAATTGACTTGCTGCGCGCAGCGATTCAGCTGGATCCCTATTCGCCCTGGCTGCAAGCCCGTCTGGCCTGGGCATTGCACCTGGCCGGCCAGGCCAGCGAGAGCCTCGAACAGATACAGCGCGCGCTGAAGTTGTTTCCGGAACATGGAGGCGCCAATCTCTACGGGGCTGTGATTCTGGCCTTCAACGGCGAGGCGGCGCGCGCCACCGAGCTCGCGCAGGAACTGGAGCTGCGGGTACCGTACTTCGATTTGGCCCCCGCCGTGCACGCCTATGCGCTGGCCTGTGCGGGCCGCGGCGACGAAGCGCGCACAATTCTGGAGCGCCTGCAATGGCTGGGCCGGGAGCGCTTCCTGCTCAGAGCGTTCACGCCCGCAGTCTACGTGGCCCTCGGCGAGCCCGACGCGGCGCTCGCCGAGTTGCGCGCCTCAGACGAGCTCCGCTGCCCTTGGTTCTTCCAGATGCTGGCCGATCCACGATTGAAGCCCCTCGAAGACCGGCCGGAGTTCAAACGGATGCAGGCAATTCTTGCGGATATGGAAGCCGACGCGGCGCGCGAAGAAGAAGCCTCATCCTGAACAGCATTTCATCGCGAACACCAAGCCCGGTCCGGTGCTTGCCCAAGCGCGCGCAAGCAGTGTAAGTTTGCCCAGTCGGTGCTCGCGCGGGAAATCCTCGCGTAAAAATTTTCTCCGGAGACGAGGGAGCTTTCCATGGAACGTCGCAGTTTACTCAAAACACTTTCAGCAGCCGCAGCGGCAGGCGCGGCTGTGAGCCTTGGACAAGGGCGCACACTTTCAGCCGAAGCCGCTTCCGGCGTGGCCGCAACCATGGGCGGGGGCGGCCCTCTTGCTCAGGCCAGAGACGCAGCCCGCCGCGGAATGCCTCCGCTGAAAATCACCAACGTAAAAGTAATTGCCACCGCCCCCAGCAACTCGAACTGGACCATCGTAAAAGTGGAGACCAGCGAACCCGGTCTCTACGGCCTGGGCTCGGCGACGCACCAGGAAATTCCGCAGGCCGCGCAAGCATATATCGAAACTCGCTTGAAGCCGTTTGTCGTCGGCAAGAACTGCGACGAGATCGAAGACATCTGGCAGTCGGCGTACGTACAGCAATATTTTCGTTCGGGGCCGGAGAGCAACAACGCTCTCAGCGGCATCGACGGAGCGCTGTGGGACATCCTCGGCAAGCGCCTCGGCGTGCCGGTGTACCAGTTGCTCGGCGGCAAGGTGCGTGCCGCGGTGCCGCTGTATGGGCATGCTTCGGCCATGGAGCTGCCCGATCTTGAAGATCAGGTTCGCAAGTATATTGCAGAGGGCTATCAGTGCGTCAGGGTGCAGCTCGGCGTGCCCGGTTGGTCAGGCTATGGCGTTTCAGGCGCGAAAACTTCCGCGGCCACGCAGGCATTGCGGCCGGATGGAGTCTCGCCGTCGCCGGTCTTCGATCCCGGCCGTTACCTCACGCGCACCATCCAGATGTTCGAGTACATTCGCTCCAAGGTCGGCTTCGATATCGGCCTGGTTCACGACGTTCACGAGCGCCCCGCACCCAACCAGTCAATCGAATTGTGCAAAGCCGTCGAGCAATACCGGCCGTTCTATATGGAAGACCCGCTCAGCCCGGAAGATGTGGGCTGGTTCCAGATCTTCCGCCAGGAGACCTCCGCGCCGTTGGCCATGGGCGAGCTCTTCACCAATCGCAATGAATGGCTGCCGCTGGTGGCCAATCGCTGGATCGACTTCATTCGCTGCCATCAATCGGCAATGGGTGGCCTGAACATGTGCCGCAAGGTCGCGCACTGCTGCGAGTTCTTCGATGTGCGCACCGCGTGGCACGGGCCGGGTAACGTGGACCCGCTCGGTCACTGCTATAACCTGCATCTCGATTTGGCCACGCCCAACTTCGGCATTCAGGAAGAAACCAAGTTCGATGAAAAGGTACGCGAAGTATTTCCCGGCGCGCCGGTCATCAGCAAGGGCTACATGTACGCCAACGACAAGCCAGGCTTCGGCATCGACATCGATGAGGCAGCTGCGGCAAAGTATCCCTACAAGCAGCCATTCGAAGAACGCGGCAACGATCGCTTGCTCGATGGAACGATTGTTCGACCGTAGCAATCATTAAGGGCTGAGCGCGGACTCTTTCAAAGGTTCATGGCCTGCTGCCGGCCAATCGCGTGCTGTGAGACGGGTCACGCGAGGGGCCGGGTTGAGAGGCGTACACTTCCGTTCGTTGCATCGAAAAAGACAGAACCATACCGCATGAAGAGAGACTTTGCACCATGAGCTATTCGCGAGGGCCGAGCCGTCCGCTGCTGGAGCTGACGATCGGCGATCTGCTGCATCGCACTGCGAATCGATTTCCGGACCGGCTTGCAGTGGCGAGCTGTCACCAGCAGAAGCGCCTCACCTGGGCTGAACTCAGCGCGGAAGCCGATCGCGTAGCGCGCGGACTCTGGTCGCTGGGCATTCGGCGCGGCGATCGCGTGGGCCTCTGGTCCACCAATTGCATCGAGTGGATCATGATGCACATGGGATGCGCGCGTTCCGGCGCTGCGCTGGTGAACGTGAACCCCGCCTACCGTTCGCACGAATTGCAATTCACGCTCACGCGCTCGCGAATGAAGGCGCTGTTCCTGTGGCACAAAGACAAGCATGCGGATTACGAAGATATCCTTGGCCGCGCGCGCCACGGGCTCGATCTTGCACTGGAACATACCATCTACTTCGACTCGCCGGAATGGCCCGCGCTTCTCGACGCCGAAGGCCAACTGCCTGATCACGTGGCCATCGATGACGTTGCCAACATTCAGTACACCAGCGGAACCACTGGCCTGCCCAAGGGCGTGATGCTGACGCACCACAACATAGTGAACAACGGGCAGTTTCTCGCCCAAGGATTCCACTACACGGAACAGGACAAGATCGTCGTACCGGTGCCGCTGTTTCATTGCTATGGATGCGTAATCGGCACCATGAGCGCGGTGAATTCAGGAGCGGCGATTGTGCTGCCCAACTGGACCTTCGATCCGCGCGCATCCCTGAAGGCAGTGCACGATGAGCGCGCGACCAGCGTGTATGGCGTCCCGGCAATGTATGTGGCGGAGATGGCGCTGCCCGACTTTGCATCCTACGACCTGACCAGCCTGCGCACCGGAATGATGAGCGGCGCACCCTGCCCGGTGGAGTTGATGAAACGCGTGCTCGATGAGATGCACTGCGGCGAACTCGTCATCGCCTACGGACAAACGGAAACTTCGCCTGTAGTCACTATGAGCGACGCTGCAGACACGATTGAGATACGCGTGAATACCGTGGGCCGTGCCATGCCGCGGACGGAGATTCAGATTGCATCAACGGCGACTGGAGAGACGTTGCCCTACGGCCAGCAGGGCGAAGTATGCGTGCGTGGCTATGCATTGATGAAAGGTTACGACGGCGATCCCGAGGGCACCGCGCTGGTGATTAAGGATGACGGCTGGCTGCATACCGGCGACCTCGGAGTAATGCGCGAAGACGGATGCATTCACCTGACGGGCCGCTCGCACGACGTGATCATTCGCGGCGGAGAGAATATTTATCCGCGCGAAGTTGAGGAGTTTCTCTACACGCATCCCAAGGTAAACGAAGCGCAGGTCGTCGGCATTCCCAATGCGCGGCTCGGCGAAATTGTAGTTGCATGGGTTCGTCTGCGGCCCAATATCGCCGGCACCGAAGAGGAGATTCGCGATTTCTGCAAGGGACAGATTGCCTATTACAAAATTCCCGAGCACATCCGCTTTGTGGACGCGTTTCCCGCCACGCTGTCAGGAAAAATCCAGAAGTACAAGATGCGCGAGTTCGAAATCGAAGCGCGCGGATTGCAGGATGTGGCGTACGCAGCTACGGCGTAATGAGGTGTGCAACCGGCGCGGCGCCTGCTCTCCAGGGTCGCAAAAACTGCGGGTATCCCAGGTCTCGTCCGCCGCGGCGGAAGACCTGGGAATGTCTCACCGCCGAACCCCATATCCTGTTCGGAGAATCAACTACAGCTGTGGCGCCGCAGGCGCTGCAGCCGGTGCGCCTTTCTTGGCGACAAAGTCTGAAGAGCCTCGATCCCCCATCGCACGAGTGAACTTGATCGTGTCCCCATCGGCCTTGCCGGTGTAGCTGATTTTGAATTCGTTGCCGTTGAAATTCATCACCGTGTCAAAAGAAATGTTGTCGCCATCCACCTTGCCATTGGTGATGTCTACGTCTCCGCGCGGGGTCGTAACTTTCCCCGTCAGGGTTGCGCCATCGACGTGGAAGTCGAATACCAGGGTTTGCGTTCCGCGCGGCGTTGTTACGTCCCCGTTCCACTTGCCGCTAAAGTCTGCAGCCAATGCGCTGACTGAACCGAGCGCGAGAAACAAAACTGCAAGTCCGAATTTCTTGAGCATCTGTGCATCTCCCCTTGGTGCGAAAACGATCGAGGCGCGGAATTGAGAATCCGCCACCTGTCATGACGGACGGAGGGCGCTGCGGATAAGTTCCAAAGAGTTGACTTCGATCGGGGAATTTTCGGAGTTGCGTCAACCCCTATGCTACGCAAGCCAAAGACGCTGGTTCTTCTCACAGAAAAGCCAGGAGCTAGCAGCTAGATGCTGAAAGCTGTTCTTTCACTTGCCCACTCCCGCGCGGTGAATGTGCTCCACCTGCTTGCCGTAGCGTCCGAGAAGGGTGTTCCAGCGCACGATGGCGATCTCCTCCAGCATCTTCATGCCGTCCTTGAGGTAGCTCATGCGGGTGCGCTCGTCGTGAGCCCAGCTTACCGGCACTTCCTGGATGCGGTAACCGCGCTTGAGCGCGATGAAGAGAATCTCGGGGTCGAAGCCCCAACGCTCAATCGTTTGCAGTTGGAAGACGGTTTGCGCGGCGGCACGGGTAAATGCTTTGAAGCCGCACTGGGTATCGGCAAAGTGCAGCCCCATCACGAACCGAGTAACGGCATTGAAACAGCGCCCGAAGAACTGGCGATAAAGGGGTTGGCGATGGGTCTGCCGTCCTCGGTCGAGCCAGCGCGAGCCGATGGCGATATCGGCCCCGTCGGCTATGGCGGCGAAGAGGCCTTCAGCTTCTTCCATCGGCGCCGAGAGATCGGCGTCGGTAAACATCGCCACTTCTCCCAGTGCTTGAAGCATCCCGGCGCGGACGCTGTAACCCTTGCCGCGATTGCCGGGATTCTGGATGAGCCGGACTTCAGGAGCATCGGCAGCAAAGTCGCGCACCACCTGTGCCGTTGAATCCGTTGAGCCGTCGTCCACCACAATTACCTCGGCGGACCAACCCTGTTTCCGGATACAGTCGACCACCGACCGCAAAGTGGCGGGAATGCGGCCGGCCTCGTTGAAGGCCGGAATCACGATGCTGTACTTCGGATATTGCATAACACCAAAATGCGCCGCTGGGCTCGGGTCCCATTTCGGCCGGGCTTGTCTTCCGGGGAGGCTCTCGACATGATACCGCAAAGTAGGCCTCGGGGACCGGCGCAATAGGATGCCGGGCCCATTTCCGGCCAACTTGCTGATGCACAAAGGCTAAAATCTAAAAAGAGGCTTGCTTTTTCCACGCTTTCCCGTAGAAAATCCGGTTATGCTGAGAACGGAGGCCTAACGAACATGACAAAGGCAGACCTGGTGGAAAAGGTGACCAGCTTGGGTGACCTGACGCGCCGTGATGGCGAGGTCATTGTGGAAACCATCTTTGGTTCCGTGATTGGAGCGCTGCAGAGCGGCGACAAAATTGAGATTCGCGGCTTCGGTTCGTTTCGCATCCGCCAGCGCAATCCTCGCATTGGCCGCAACCCAAAGACCGGGGAACGCGTGGACGTCCCAGCCAAGCGAGTGCCCTACTTCAAGCCCTCAAAGGAACTTCGCGATCTGGTGAACCCTGGCGAAGCCGCCAGCGCCTCCTAGGCGGATCCGAGAACCGCAAAGACCAAAGCGACCGTCCCTGCCTCAGCTTCCTGAGGCGGGGCGGCTTTTTTTTGCCCTTCGGACGCCTGGCTTCTTAGCGGGCCCATCCTGACATGGATTTATCCCGATTACGGCCATCATGCGTCCGGCGTGTCCGCGCGAGGCACGATGGGAAAAGAACAGCTCCGGCTGGCAGCTTGTGCATCCGCCGACCACATGGATTGCGATCGGCTTGAGGCCAGCATCTAGCAACTGGCGGCGGTTGGCCTCCACCAGGTCCAGGTGCAAGCTGGGTCCTATGGGCGAGTGACCCGGCGCGCACTGGGTCAAAAAGAGCATGGGGTATTTGTTGCGCACCGCATCCGTTGAGTAAACCTCGTGAAAAAGCTCGCGCGCATACAGAAACTGCGACTCGAACTCAGAAAGCACCTCTTCGCCAACGGCGTAGCAGCAGGTGCCGACACCGGGACCGATGGCCGCAACCAGATCTTCAGGCCGTGAGCCGAATTCGAGCCGCATGCGACCCACGCCGGTCTCGACGATGCGCTTGACGGTTCCCCGCCAGCCGGCATGGAAGGCGCCCACCACACGGCGTTTAAGGTCAGCCACCAGCACCGGGATGCAGTCCGCCGTCTGGATGCCGAGCAGCAGGCCGGGCTCGTCGGTGAGCTGGCCATCGGCTTTCCAGGGCCGTTCGCGGGTGGCATCGGCCGCCACTGCGCGGTGCACTACGCTCGAATGAAACTGGCGAACGGCAACCAGCGGCGTGGCGGCATCTCCGCTCACAGCTTGGGCCAGAAGGCTGCGATTGCGGATCACAGCTTCCCGGCTGTCCTCGGCGGTAAAGCCCAGGTTCAGCTCGCCCGCAGCATCGTCTGCACAATAGGCCCGGCTCACGCCGCCCAGGCGAGTGCTGAAACCGTGCCAAAGCCAAGGAACTTTCTGCCATCCGGGAACAGCAAGCCACTGAACAGAATTTTCTGCAATGCAGGCTGGCGGCGCCAAACGGGACACCTCCTCGGCAACAGCGCGGTCGAACCGGGCGCTCTGCAGGCGCGCGCGGACTCCGGTGCCGGATTTGCCACGCAGACTGCGCACCAGGCCCGCCTTGTGAAAAAGCCCATCGATCTCCTCGAGGTCAGGACCAGAAGTGACGTTGGTGCTGGTAGTAGGCCGCATCTGACTTCGATTCTATCCGCAGGTAGTTTCCAGGTGGGGAATGGGGTGTTGCGGTGAGGGAGGAGCATGTGGGCCTGCTTTCCAGCAGGCCCGCTCGAGAGGCAATTTGAGGAGGGGGTCCAGGGGGGATTTGAGAGAAGAGGTCCATGACGGACCTTCAAGAAGGAGTGTACCTCTCTTGGAAGGATGTTATTCGGGGAAGCCTCTGCTAATTACATACTAGGATGCGGCAATTTCAAAAAGGTTGCAAGGGGAAAGTTTGTGTTGAGGATTATTCGATCGGAGACATCCAGTCGCCTCCAGCAAGCCTCTTTTCCAGTCTGGCTCGTCCGGAATGCAATAGATACTACCCGACTTGCAACCTTGGGGTGGAATAGGCATTCTTGAAAGTGTGAAACTGTGGCCCTATATCGTCCTGGCCGCAATTCTGGTCCTGGGCGGAATCTACGTTTTCCGGCACCGGCAGGACCTCGGGCTGGCCTCGCCGGCCGACAACGTGCCGGCAAACCGGGTTGCCCCCAGCGCGCTTACGGAGCAGACTGCCCAGGCAACACACCCAGCCACCATCGTTTGGCAGTCGGTGGACCGGACGCGGGACGGCTTCAAAGTCGAAATGCCGGCCAACCTAAAGCAGATCCAGGTTCCGGCCTATAACGAACAGGGGGGCCCGGAACAGGTGGACATGATCTACGCCTATCCCGAATCGGAAACCTGCTTTTCCGTGGCCTGGGCAGACAATCCGCCCGTGGAGCGGATAAATAGCAATGTGCCCGATCGCACCCTGGACACGGCTCGGGACGATGCCATGGCACGCACGCAAACCACGCTGGTCGCTCAGTCAGAAATAAGCCAGCAGGGGTTTCCTGGGCGGGACTTCTCGGCGCGCAATCTGGGCGGAGGGGTCATCAACTCTCGCCTGGTTCTGGCCCGCGGACGCCTTTACATGCTCACCGCCGCATTTCCCTCGGCCGCCGCTCGGCGGGACCAGGACGTGGCGCGCTTCTTCAACTCCTTCAGCGTTGTTGCCCCCGCGAAGAACTGACAGGACTCCTACCCAACTCTCAAGAATCACTTCGCGAAGTCCCTGCGTTCGATACACCGACACAGCCCTGCTTCCGAACTGGATTCTTCGCGCCGAGTTAGAGGGAAAACCTCAAATGTGATCAAGAGTGACCTAAATCACATTTTGTGCGAGTATTGTAGCTTACCATCCGGTCAATAGAATTTCTGAGCAATGTAGATCATGAGATCTTTGAGCGAGATTTCATCGGACAGCCCAGTTCTTGGGCAAGTCTTTTGCTGCAAACAGCTTGGACCTCGCAAGCCCCAAAACGTAGCTTAAATAGATTTCTGGAGTCGGGTCAATGAAAACTATGTTTCTTCCCCTCCTGGCCCTCGCAGCCAGTGTCGTTCCATCGTTTGCAATCACCGTCACAACCCCTTCTAACGGCGCCCCGGTCACTTCTCCTTTTTCACTCGTAGCCAGCACAAGTGCCTGCAGCTCTCAACCCGCAGTCTCCATGGGCTATTCGCTCGATTATGGCTCGACGACCATCGTTCCAACGTCTTTCAGCGCCATGGTCATCGCCGGAAACGGTCAACACATCCTTCACGTCAAGTGCTGGGGGTCCAGCGGTGCCGCAGGCGTAACGGATGTGAATATCACAGTCATTCCCTCTAGTACCGCGCCACCTTCCGGCATCGTGCTGGCAAACAGCATCCAAACCCTGCTGGGATGGACATGGAACAACGACCCGGGAACCCCAGGAGCCGCCAGCGGTTCCAGTAGCCTGGTGGCTTCACCGTCATTGAGCGGGGCGGCCAGACAGTATTCCATGAGCTTTACCAACCTGGGCGGCGAAATTTATCACACAACGTTTGGCTCCGATCCCAATGCCACTCATTTCGTCTATGACGCACAACTTTGGATCACTAATCCAGCAGCAATAGCGAATATAGAAATAGACATGAACCAGGTCATCGCCAATGGCAACACCGTCATTTACGGCGTGCAGTGCGATGGGTATTCCGGCACGTGGGATTACACGGTCAACGCCGGAACTCCGGCCAGCCCCATCGATACTTGGAAGCACACGAATGCCACATGCCCAAAGCCCTCGACGTGGGCGCCCAATACATGGCACCACGTTCAGGTTGCCTACTCCCGCGATAGCGTCGGAAATGTGACCTATCATTCGGTCGTGCTGGATGGCGCGGAGTCCGACTTTGCAGGTGCGACCGGGAACTCCGCCTTCACGTTAGGCTGGGCTTCCACGCTGCTGACCAACTTCCAGATTGACGGCCTCGGATCGGGTGGCTCGACAACCGCCTATCTCGATAACCTGACCGTTTACCGGTGGTAAGTTTCGCGCGCTAGGAGTGTGTCGGGCATAGATTTGTGACGGAGCCTACAGCAA